>JANQGL010000030.1 GCA_028277325.1 Magnetospira sp. | reverse complement strand
CGACGCCACGGCGGAGGCCGGCAAGTCGCTCAACGAACTGGCGGCCGACGCCCGGCAGGACGCCGATGCGAGCGCCGGCGTCGTGGTGCCCTCGACGCCCCTGACCGCCTACGATTCGGTGCCGGCGCTGGCCGAGGAGATACCGCTGACCGCGGCGCCGATCAGCGACGTGACCGAGCCCAGTCCGCTCGGCCCCCTGCCCGTGGTGTCGCCGGAGGGCCTGGAGCCCTGGCGCCTCTACGCGCGCGATTTCACCTTCGACGACCGGCCGCGGGTGGTGGTGATCGTCACCGGACTGGGACTCAGCCGGACCGCCACCATGGCCGCCATCGAGCGCCTGCCCGGCCCGGTGAGCCTGGCCTTCAGCCCCTACGGCGACGACCTGTCCGAATACGCCGCCCTGGCCCGCGAATACGGTCACGAACCGCTGGCCGCGCTGCCCATGGAGCCGGACGACTTTCCGCAGCGCGACCCCGGACCGCTGGGCCTGATGACCGCCCTGCCCGGCAGCCAGAACGCGGAACGGCTGGACCGCATCCTGGCCGCCCTGCCCGGTCACGTGGCCGTCCTGGCGACGATGGGATCCCGCTTTGTCACCGAGGAGGCCTCGATCGGCCCGGTGCTCGACCACCTCAAGACGCGCGGCGTGATGTGGGTCGACACCCGGCCCGGCGGCGCCACCACGGCCCTGGACAAGGCCCTGGAGGCCAAGGTCCCGACGGCGTTCATCGACCTGGTGATCGACGACGATCCGACGCCGGCGGCGATCGCGCGCAATCTGACGCTGCTCGAAGAGACCGCCCGCAGGCGTTCGGTGGCGGTCGCCCTGGCCCGGCCGCTGCCGGTGACCCTGCGCAGCCTGGGCCGCTGGATCGCCGAGCTCGACACCCGGACCATCACCCTGGCCCCGGTCACCGCCATCGCCGACATCCAGGTCCCATGACCGAGCCGCTCGCATTCGAAGACCGCCCCTACCGGCGCGGCGTCGGCGCCCTGATTCTCAATGCCGAGGGCCACGTCTTCGTGGCCCGCCGGATCGACACCCCGGGCGACGCCTGGCAGATGCCGCAGGGCGGCATCGACGAGGGGGAGAAGCCGCGCCAGGCGGTGCTGCGCGAGGTGGCGGAGGAGATCGGCACCGACAAGGTGGAGATCCTTGCCAGGTCGCGCGATTGGCTGTCCTACGACCTGCCGCGCGAGATCGCCGACCGCATCTGGAAAGGCCGCTACCGGGGCCAGTCGCAGCGCTGGTTCGCGCTGCGGTTCACCGGCGCCGACGGCGACATCGACCTGACCACCGGACATCCGGAGTTCGACGCCTGGCGGTGGGTCGCCATGGACCGCCTGCCGCACCTGATCGTGGGGTTCAAGCGACCGTTGTACGAGCGCGTGGTGGCCGAATTCGCGCACCTAGTTCGCTGATGACAGCTTCAGACCGGGCCGCTATAACGCGCTGAGCCCCAACCAGCGGATACCCCGTCATGCTCTATCTGCAAATCGTCCTTGGCCTCGTGCTGCTGTTGGGCGGTGCCGAAATCATGGTGCGGGGATCGGTCGCGGTGGCCCGGAGGCTGGGCGTTTCGACCCTGGTGATCGGCATGACGGTGGTGGCCTTCGGCACCTCGGCGCCGGAGCTCGTGGTCACCCTTAAGGCCAACCTGGAAGGGGTCGGCGGCATGGCGCTGGGCAACCTGGTCGGCAGCAACATCGCCAACGTGATGCTGATCCTCGGCGCCGCGGCGGTCTTGAAGCCGATTTCCACCGGCCACGTCACCCTGGTCCGCGACGGCTGGGTGATGGTGGCGGGCACGGTCCTGTTCACCGGCCTGGTGCTGCTCGGCGAGGTCGGCCTGCCGTCGGGCATTGCCCTGCTGGCGGCCTTCGCGGCGTTTCTCTGGATCACCATCCGAGGCGGCAACGGGGTCGGCAACAGCCTGGTCGGAGAGGCGGAAGAACTGGGCCGGTTCAAGGGACCTGCCCCGATCGCCTGGATGATGGTGGTGGCCGGTCTGGCCGGCCTCCTGTTCGGGGCCGACCAACTGGTCGCCGGCGGCACCGAACTGGCCCGACGGTTCGGCGTCTCCGAGGAGGTGATCGGCCTGACCGTGATCGCGTTCGGCACCTCGCTGCCCGAGCTGGCGGCGTCGATCGTGGCCGCCGTGCGCGGCCATTCGGACCTCGCGCTCGGCAACGTGGTGGGGAGCAACCTGTTCAACATCCTCGGCATCGCCGGGATCGTCGCGGTCGTGCAGCCGCTGCCGGTGCCGTTGCAGATCATCGGGTTCGACATCTGGGTGATGCTGGCCGCGACCCTGATCCTGATGCCGTTCGCGATCACCAACCGCGAACTCAGTCGCAGCGAGGCGGCCGTCCTCCTGATCGGCTACGTCGGCTTCATCGCGGCGCAGGCGACCGGCCTGCCGGTCGCCATCGCCGGGTGGCTGGCGTCGTGACCCACTGCGCGCTGGTCACCGGGGCCGGCGTCCGCATCGGACGCGCCATCGCCCTTGACCTGGCGCGCAACGGCTGGCGGGTGGCCGTCCACTACAACCGCTCCATCGGTCCGGCCGAGGTGGTCGCCGCCATCATCACCTCCCACGGGGGGCGCGCGCTGGCGCTCGGCCCC
>JANQGL010000186.1 GCA_028277325.1 Magnetospira sp. | reverse complement strand
CTCGCGCAGGAACAGGCGCAGGTCCGGGAACCGGGCGTGCAGCCGGGGCAGCACCCGCGGCAGCAGGAACGGGGCGACGGTCGGAATCACGCCGAGGATCAGCGGCCCGGACAGCGGGGCCTTGCGCGCCGCCACCAGACCCACCAGATCTTCCGCATCACGTAATAACGTACGCGCCCGGTCCGCGACCTCCAGCCCGAGCGGAGTCATCGCGACCGAGCGCTTGGTCCGTTCGGCCAGCACGGCGCCGAGCGTGTCTTCAAGGTCCCGAATGCCGGCGCTCAAGGTCGACGGCGTGACATGGCACGCGTCGGCCGCCTGGCCGAAATGCTCGGCGTCGGCCAAGGCAACCAGGTACTGAAGCTGTTTCAAACTGGGAAGGCGTTTCACCGCACCGTCGACAATTCGGGAATACCTTACACTGAATGCTTTTTATATCGCTTCACCGCACAATGTCCAAGCGATATGTTTCCCCCAACGCCCCACCGGGCGCCGACCAACCGAAGGAGGACGAGACATGAAAGCGATGTCGCAGACGATCGATATCGGGATCAAGGAAGAGGACCGCATGGCCATTGCCGAGGGCCTGTCGCGGCTGCTGGCCGATACCTACACCCTCTACCTGAAGACCCACAACTACCATTGGAACGTGACCGGACCGATGTTCAACTCGCTCCACACCATGTTCGAGCAGCAGTACACCGAGCTGGCGACGGCGGTGGACGACATCGCCGAACGCATCCGCGCCCTGGGCGTGGCGGCGCCCGGCTCCTACCGCCAGTTCTCCGAGCTGACCAGCATCGACGAGGAGACCGACGTGCCGTCGGCCGAGGAGATGGTGGCCCGGCTGGTGCGGGATCAGGAGGCGGTGGTGCGCACCGCGCGCGGGGTGTTCCCGGCCGCCGAGGCGGCGAGCGACGAGCCGACCGCCGACCTGCTGACCCAGCGGATGCAGATTCACGAAAAGACGGCGTGGATGCTGCGCAGTCTGATCAGTTGACGCGGGTGACGGCGGTCCCGCCACGGCGAGGCCGCCCCCTCCCCCTCGAGACGACAGGAGGATGACATGAGACTGGCCCTGAAAACGGCGTCCTACGGCCTGACCCACGTCGTGGTGGCGACGGGAGTGGCCTACGCGCTGACCGGCGACCTGGCCGCCGCCCTGGGAATCGGCATTATCGAGCCGTTGATCCAGACCGGTGTGTTCGCGATCCACGAACGGTTTTGGGAGCGCAGCCCGGCCAGGCCGGGCCTGTCCCAAGACTGCCTCGCGCGTTCGACCTGACCCCGCCCCGTGCCGGCGGCCCGTCGGTCGCATCCGGCGACCCTCTGGACAAGCCGGCCTCCGGCGTCGGATACTGCCCCCGACGACAACGCCACGGCCGGAGACCCGGAGATGCGACACCTCCTCGCGACCGGCGGCATGATCGCCGCCCTCCTCGGCAACGCGACCGCCCCGGCGGCGGCGCAGGACGGTTTGGTCACGCATCGGGTGCTGAGTCCGGAACAGGCCTTGCAGGCCGCCGAGGCGGCCCTCAAGACCTGCCGCGAGGCCGGATACCAGATCGCCGTCGCCGTCGTCGACCGCGCCGGGCACCCCCAGGTCGTCCTGCGCGACCGTTTCGCCGGCCTGCACACCCCCGAGGTGGCGCAACGCAAGGCCTGGACCGCGGTCAGCTTCCGGACCGACACCCTGGACCTGGAGAGCAAACTGGCCGCGGGCACCCTGGCGGCGGGCATCGCCCGGTTTCCGAACGTGATCATGGTCGGCGGCGGGGTGAAGATCGAGTCCGCCGGCGCGACGGTCGGCGGCATCGGCGTCTCCGGCGCCCCGTCGGGCGCCGCCGACGATGCCTGCGCCCGGGTCGGCGTGGACGAACTGTTCGACGTCCTGAACTTCTGAGGCCCGGCACGGTCCGGGCGCCAAAGGGCCGGCCCTCCGGGCCGCGCCGGATGCCTGCGCGAAGGTGCCTGAACGCCGGCCCGTCACCTTTTCGTCCGCACATCCCCGGTGCCGAGCCCCTGCGTTCAGGCAGTCAAAGCTCTAAATGCGCCTCAATTGCAGGCACAAGGGACAATCTCCCATATACCTGAACGTTTCCCTGGTTTTCGATGTGCATTCGTTCCGCGCCGTCGGGAGCGCACCGCGACCGGCAGTCATGGTTTTCCCAGATTTCAAGGGACTTACAGATGGCGCATGGGGCCTCGATCGAATGCGGCGGGGCCCGTGAAAAACCCTACAAAAAATATGGGTTATAGAAAATAACTATGATTTTCATTCGCAACACGCTACGGTGCGGAGCATATAAGGGCGATCGTGACGTTCGCCCATCGACCGATGAGGAAAGCCGGCCCCATGTTCATGTGGCGATCTCTTGCTCCGGTCAGGACGGCCGCCGTACTCAGGGCGATCGTGGCCGGCCTCCGCGGGTGGCCCATGCGTCCGTCCTCCGGCAATGCGCCCGTTCTTGCCGGGTCGCCACCCTTGAGGAAGCCGGCGGACCCTCGGTGACCGTGATCCATTAAGGGAGGTGTTCGGGGCGATTTGCCGTTTGGGTGGATCAATCCCCGGTGACGCAACCATGCTCCGGAACGACTTGGAACAGATGCAGGACGGGACGGAGGACTCCGGCGCGAGATCGGAGGGAATGACGGAGTCCGCGATCGAGGACCTGTTCACCGCCTTGCGCTGGCCGGACGGCCCGACCTGTCCGGATTGCGGCGGCAGGGAGGTCTACCGGCTCAACGTCGCCAGCGTGCGGCGGCGGCGCTACAAATGCCGCCGCTGCCGCCGCCAGTTCAGCAACACCAAGGGCACCATCCTCGAAGGATCGAAACTCTCGCTGGGCGATTGGGTGAAGGTCGCCCGCCTGGTCTGCTGCCGCCCGGAACGGGTGGGAGTCACCCACATCCAACATGACCTGGGAGTCAGCTACAAGACGGCCCAGAATGCCGCCGACCGCCTGTGCTATGCGCTCCGGCGCCCGCCCCTGCGCGACCTGGTGGGGAACACCAACCCGCTGACCCCGACCGCTTGCCGGGACCAGCCGGATCCCGAAGGCGCGACGTTCCGGGGAATCACCTGGGAGCAACTCCTCCAGGCGTTGCTCCACACCCTGCCGCCGACCGCCGACCCGGGGTCGGCCACGCGACCCCCGACGTCATCCTGACCGGACGACCATCAATCGATCCGAAGCACCTTTTACGGGGCGTCGGCCCGGCCACGCCCACCGCCCCGCTCCGGCCGGCCGCCGCGTCCCTGACCGAGGCCGTGGCCGTGGCCGGAACATCCGCAGGCATGGCCGGCGGCCTCGGCGTCGTCGTGATGGTGATCCCGCTCGTGGCGGTGCGGCGGCACCTGCTGCGGGTCGACCGGAGTCAGGAGCCCGGCCAGGATCGCGTCGGCGGCCCGCTGCGGATCCGTCTCGAACTCGGGCAGCACCACCCCGATGCCCCTGGCCGCCATCCGGGCGACGAACCCGGCGCCGGCCGACCCGGCGACCACCACGTCCACCCCGTCCAGCGGGTGCGTCTGGTGGCCCCGGGTGTTGTGGATGGTCGAGTCCTCGTCCAGGTCGATGCGGGCGATCTCGGCCGCCCGCCCCCCGGGGTCGCCCTCGAAAACGAGGAAGCGGCGCGTCTTGCCGGCGTGCTTGGTGACGGTGCGCCGGTTCTGGCTGGCAATGGCGATACGCATGACGGCACTTTCCCATAATGTTATATTATAACGCTTTCTCCGGATATACCTCGGAATGGATCCGGGCGTCAAGCCGACACCGCGCCCGGCGCCGACAAGGCGATTTTTTCGGCCACCCCTTGACAGGCGCGGCTCCCCCGACTACATCGTTGGCACTCGGCACCCTAGAGTGCTAACAAGCGACGAGTTATCGTTTCATTTCAGCATCTTAAAAGAGGTCGTACCATGAAATTCAGGCCGCTGCACGATCGCGTTCTGGTTCGCCGCGTGGAGTCCGAGGAAAAGACCGCCGGCGGGATCATCATCCCCGACACCGCCAAGGAAAAGCCGATGGAAGGCGAGGTGATCGCCGTCGGCGCCGGCGCCAGGAGCGAGGACGGCAAGGTGACCCCGCTCGACGTCAAGGCCGGGGACCGCATCCTGTTCGGCAAATGGTCGGGCACCGAAGTCAAGATGGACGGCGAGGAGCTGTTGATCATGAAGGAGTCCGACATCATGGGCATCATCGAGTAAGCGCCCGACCGCCCGACCGTATTCTGACAAGAGGAACCTAGACACATGGCTGCCAAGGAAGTGAAATTCAGCACCGACGCCCGCACCAAGATGCTGCGCGGCGTCGACATCCTGGCCGACGCGGTCAAGGTGACCCTGGGCCCGAAGGGCCGCAACGTGGTCATCGAAAAGTCGTTCGGCGCGCCGCGCATCACCAAGGACGGGGTGACCGTGGCCAAGGAGATCGAACTGACCGACAAGTTCGAGAACATGGGCGCCCAGATGGTGCGCGAGGTCGCCTCGAAGACCAATGACGAGGCCGGCGACGGCACCACCACGGCGACCGTGCTCGCCCAGTCGATCGTCCGCGAGGGCACCAAGTCGGTGGCCGCCGGCATGAACCCGATGGATCTCAAGCGCGGCATCGACCTCGCCGTGGGCAAGGTGGTCGTCGACGTCAAGTCGCGCGCCAAGGAAGTCTCCACCAACGCCGAGATCGCCCAGATCGGCACCATTTCGGCCAACGGCGACGTCGAGGTCGGCGAGATGATCGCCAAGGCCATGGAGAAGGTCGGCAACGACGG
>JANQGL010000123.1 GCA_028277325.1 Magnetospira sp. | reverse complement strand
CCCGGACGGTCCCGGCGCCACGAAGCGGCCGTCCAGGCCGCGCAGCAGGGCGGCGATCTCCGCCGTTCCGCAGGCCGCGACGGCCGGGCGCAGGGTCTCCTCGACGTGGTCCAGGACCGCCGCCGTCCGGGTCCACCCCGGGTCGGGCGCCGCGTCCCCGGCCACCAGCCGCAGGGCCAGCCGTTCCAGGCGCTCCACCGTGTCGCCGGCGGTGCGCCAGGGGTCGTCGAGGAGGGGTGCGAGGGCGTCGGGGCGCGGCCCGGTCCAGGGCGCGCCGAGCTCGGCGTCCAGGGGATCGAACGCCAGGTCCAGGTCGTCGGCCAGGGCGCGCAGCAGCGAGGCGTCGCCGCCGGTCCCGGCGCCGCGCGGCACCCGGGCCAGGGCGACCAGCAGCCCGCCCAGCCGATCCCCGGCCGGGCTTTCGCCGAACACGTGCAGGCCGTCGCGGATCTGCAGTTCCTTGAGTTCGCAGAGATGGTTGTCCAGCTTGGCGAGCGCCGTGTCGTCGCCCTCGCCGGGCGCGATTCCGCAGTCGCCGTCGAGCCCGGTGGTCCGGCACAGGGACAGGATGTCGTCGCGCAGCACCTTCAGGCGGCGCGGGTCGAGCCCCGCCGCGTCGTAGTACTCGTCGACCAGCCGCTCCAGGTCGCGCAGCGGGCCGTAGCTCTCGGCCCGGGTCAACGGCGGCGTCAGGTGGTCGACGATCACCGCCTGGGCGCGCCGCTTGGCCTGGGTGCCCTCGCCGGGGTCGTTGACGATGAACGGATAGAGGTGCGGGACCGGCCCCAGCGCCACCTCCGGGAAGCACTCGGCCGACAGGGCCAGCGACTTGCCGGGCAGCCATTCCAGATTGCCGTGCTTGCCCAGGTGGATCACCGCCTGGGCGCCGAACGCCTCGCCCAGCCAGGCGTAGAAGGCGAGGTAGGAATGCGGCGGCACCAGATCGGGGTCGTGATAGGTGGCGGCCGGATCCGCGTCGTAGCCGCGCGCCGGCTGGATGCCGACGATCACGTTGCCGAGCGGCAGCACCGCGAGGTCGAACCCGCCGTCGCCGCGACAGCGCGGATCGGACGCCGGGAGGCCCCAGCGGGCGATCACCTTGCGACGGACCAGCAGCGGCAGGCGGTCGAACCAGGCCCGGTAAGCGTCGCCGGAAATCCCCGCGCGGACCGCGGTTGCGTCGCGCGGCGCGGCGGCGCGGCGGTTGGTCGGCCCGGCCAGCAGGGCGCGGATCAGGGCGTCGCCGTCGTCCGGAATGGCGTCGACGACGTAGCCGGCGCCCTTCAGGGCATGCAGGATGTTGACCGCGGCGGCCGGGGTGTCGAGTCCGACCCCGTTGCCGATCCGCCCGTCGCGGGTCGGGTAGTTGGCGAGGATCAGGGCGATCCGGCGTTTCTCCGGCGGGGTCCGCCGCAGGTCCGCCCAGCGTGCCGCGAGCCGGCAGACCAGGGCCACCCGGTCCGCCTGCGGGGCGTAGCCGACCACGTCGCACTGGGCGTCGGGGTCGCGCTCGACCCGGCCCTTGAACGACACCACGCCGGCCAGCAGGCGGCCGTCCACCTCCGGCAGCGCCACGTTCATGGCGATGTCGCGCGCCGACAGGCCCTGCGTGCCGGCCCGCCAGGAGTCCGCGCCGCCGCCCGAGGGCACCGCCTGCAGGACCGGGCAGTCGGCGCCGGCGAACGGCGACTCGCGCGGGTCGGCGCCGGGCGCCGAGACCGCGAAGCCGGTGGTGTTGACGATCACGTCGGGCGGCGCGCGGTCCAGCAGGTCGGCCAGGATCGCCGCCGCCACCGGGTCCTTGAGGCTGGCCGCATACAGGGGCAGGGGATTGAGACCCTCGGTCCGCAGACGGTCGGTCAGGGCGTCGATCGCCGCCAGGTTCCCGGACTGCATCAAGGCCCGGTAGAACACCAGGGCGGCCACCGGGGCGCCCCCGGTCCAGGCGGCGCGGAGGTCGTCCAGGTCGCGGGCCCCGTACAGGCCGGCCCGCATCAGCGGCGCCGGGTCCCGCCACTCGGCCGGATGGCCGATCCGGGCCGCGCAACGGCGCAGGAACTGTTCGGCGTTGTCGGGTCCGCCCTCGACCAGGCAGTTCCACAGGTGGCCGGCGGTGGCGTCGTCGAGGCGGCTCCAGGACGTCAGGTCGGGATCGGGGCGCGCGTCGCCGGGCAGGAACGCGACCGGAATGCCGGCCGTCCGGCAGGCCGCCGCCACCTGCTCCACCCCGTAGGGCCAGTAGCCGCGCCCGCCGAGCAGGCGCGCCACCACCAGACGCGCCCGGCGCACCACCTGGTCCACGTAGAGGTCGACCGACATCGGGTGTCCCAGGTGCAGCAGGGAGGCCAGGCGCAGCGCGGGAAACCCGGGATCGGCCGCCCGCAGGCGGCGCGCGGCATGGGCCAGGCAGGCGATCTCGCTGTCGGCGGCGGTCAGGACCACGATGTCGCCCGGCGTCTGACCCAGGTCGACGGCTTCCGATCCGTCGACGATTTCGCCCGGCGTGGCGGCGAGAAGGTGCATCACGGTCTCCGGCGGTGAACCCCGTCCACGATAGTGAGTTCCCGCGCCGCGACAAGCCCGGTCCGTCGCGCGCCGCCGCTCGAAGCGGAGTCACGTGCCGGGCGCCGCTTCGGGCGCGAACCGCCCGCGATCCTCAGGAGTGGCGCAAACCCGGTCCGCGAAAACCGTCCCGGCTTTCTTGGAACGCGCTCCTGAACGCGAACGGGGAGGCCGAAGCCTCCCCGCCGGCAAGCATCCGGATGCGGTGTCTTATTGGGCGGCGGCGCGGGCCTGCGCCAGCCAGCCGTCGAAGGTCGTCTGGTTG
Source organism: Magnetospira sp. (assembly GCA_028277325.1). Taxonomy (GTDB): domain Bacteria; phylum Pseudomonadota; class Alphaproteobacteria; order Rhodospirillales; family Magnetospiraceae; genus JANQGL01. The sequence goes on along the minus strand of JANQGL010000123.1, from coordinate 4,783 downwards.
GCCTTGATCCAGGCCTCGGCGTGGCGCACCGCGGCGTCCCAGCCGCCCTCGCCCTTCTCGCGCATGCGCAGGTTCTGGGCCGAGATGTCGTTGACCGACACCTGCATCACCTCGAACAGCTTGGCGACCGCCGGGTTGTCGGCCAGGAACTGCGGATTGGCGACGATGCGCTGGGTGTTGACCTCGAAGCCGTAGTTCTTGCCGTTCGGCAGGGTGGTGTCGACGTCGTTCGGATGCGCCGAATGCGGCACCTCCAGCCACACCACGTCCGTGCCCGGCACCAGCACGCCGGACACCCAGTACGGGGTCCAGGTGTAGTAGAGGATCGACCCGCCGTCCTTGTAGCGGGAAATGGTGTCGGCGATGATGGCCGAGTATTCGCCCTGGTTGTGGGTCACCGTGTCGCGCAGGTCGAAGGCGGTGAGCTGGTGCTCGATCACCCGCTCGCAGCCCCAGCCCGGGACGCAGCCCGCCAGGTCGGCCTTGCCGTCGCCGTTGGCGTCGAACAGCTTGGCGATCTCGGGGTCGGCCAGCTGGCCGATGTTGGTGATGCCGTGGGCGTCGGCGGTCTTCTTGTCGATCAGGTAGCCCTGGGCGCAGCCCGGGATGTAGGCGCCGACGCGGGCCAGCTTCTCGGCCCCGCCGGCCTTGTCGTAGAACGCCTCGTGCAGCGGATCCCAGTGGTCGGCCATGAAGGTCAGGTCGCCGTTGGCGATGGCGATGTGCAGGGCCGGGTACTTGGCGTTCTGCACCGGATTCACCTCGTAGCCGAGGGCTTCCAGGGCCTTCATGACGATGATGGTCTGGAAGTTCTCGCCATCGATGTTGTCCTGGCCCGGCTGCGCGGTCACGCCGGCGCCCGGCATGCTGGCGTCGGCGAGGGCGGCGGTCGAGAACGCCGCCACGCCGCCGACCAGGGCGGCGGCGATGGCGGTCTTGGAAAGAAGATCGGTGAGTTTCATGTGTCGTCCTCCTCAAGCGGTTTTATTTCTGAAAAGAAAGGGCTGGCGGGACGCGACACGTCGGACGCCGGCGCGTCGCCGCGGAGGTCAGGAGATCCGGCGCTGGACCACCGAGCGGACCAGGCCGACCGGGCCGGTCTCGTACCAGAAACGCGTCTCCTTGCTCCGGTTTTCACGACTGATCGCCTGGGTCATGCGGTCGAGGATGATGGCCAGCAGCACGATGCCGACACCGCCCACCGTGGCCAGGCCCATGTCCAGGCGGCCGATGCCGCGCAGCACCATCTGGCCCAGGCCGCCGACCGCGATCATCGAGGCGATGACCACCATCGACAGGGCCAGCATCAGGGTCTGGTTGACCCCGGCCATGATGGTCGGCATGGCGAGCGGCAACTGCACCTTGAACAGCAATTGGCGGGGGCTGGCGCCGAACGAGCGGGCCGCCTCCACCAGGTCGCCCGGGACCTGCCGGATGCCCAGGTTGGTCAGGCGGACCAGGGGCGGCAGGGCGAAGATGATGGTCACCACCACGCCCGGCACGTTGCCGATCCCGAACAGCATCACGATCGGGACCAGATAGACGAAGGCCGGGGTCGTCTGCATGGCGTCGAGGATCGGCCGCACGGCGGCGCCGGCGCGGTCGCTGCGGGCCAGCCAGATTCCGAGCGGCAGGCCGACCACGATGCAGAAGAACACCGAGGTGAGGACCAGGGCGAGGGTGATCATGGTCTCTTCCCAGGCCCCGATGAGGCCGATGGCGACCAGCGAGATCACCGTCCCGACGGCCAGCCGGCGACCGGCCATCTGCCAGGCGAGCAGGGCCATGACGGCGATCACCAGGAGCGCCGGCGCCGCCTGGAGGGCGCTTTCGACACCGCCCAGGGTGGCGTCGATGGGCCAGCGGATGGCCTGGAAGATCGGCCGGAAGTGGGTCACCAGCCAGTCGAGGCCGGACTCCACCCAGGCGTCCAGGGGAATGGTGTCGCCGCGGAACGGGTGCAGCAGGGTGCGTTCGCTGGTCTCGCCGGTTTCCGCCGCCCGCAGCCAGGCGCTTCCCGGTGCGTCGGGGTCGGTCGCCGCCGGGCCGCCGGCGCCGCCCCACGGGTCGGCGTCCGGGGTCGGGACCGGATCGCCCCACGGATTGGTCGCCGGATCAGCCATGGGGAATCTCCTCCTGCTGGTCGAGCGCCTCCAGCAGGGTGGTCTTGGTCACCACCCCCAGGTAGCGCCCCTTGTCGTCGACCACCGGCACCCCGCAGGGCGCCTGGGCCACCGGGCCGTACAACTCGTTCAACGGGGTGTCGAAGCGCAGCAGCGGGATGTCCGGCAGCAGGGCGTTGTGGAGGTCCGCGCCGTCGTTGTACTCCTTCAGCGCCGTCTCCAGGCTTTCGACGGAGATCACCCCGACCACCTTCTGGTCGGGCATCACCACGTAGCCGAACTCGCGGTCGTACTCGCTCAGCGCCTTGAGGGCCGACCGGGCGCCCATGCCCGGGCGGTCGAACACCCGGGTCTGCTGGCGCCGCGCGATGTCGCCGGCCGACAGGACGCAACTCACGTCGACGCCGCGGAAGAACGACTTCACGTAGTCGTCGGCGGGATTGTTGAGGATTTCCTCCGGCGTTCCCACCTGGACCACCCGACCGCCCTCCATGATCGCGATCCGGTCGCCGATCCGCATCGCCTCGTCCAGGTCGTGCGAGATGAAGATGACGGTGCGCTTGTGTTCCTCCTGGAGCTTCAGCAACTCGTCCTGCATCTCGGTGCGGATCAACGGGTCGAGGGCCGAGAACGCCTCGTCCATCAGCATCACGGTGGGGTCGTTGGCCAGCGCGCGGGCCAGCCCGACCCGTTGCTGCATGCCGCCCGACAGCTCGTCCGGGTAATTCCGCGCCCAGCACGCCAGCCCGACCTGATCCAGCGCCTCCAGGGCGCGCGCCTCGCGCTGCGCCTTCGGAATGCGGGTCAGTTCCATGCCGAACGCGGCGTTCTCCACCACGCTCATGTGCGGCATCAGGGCGAACGACTGGAACACCATGCTCATGTGCCTGCGCCGCACGTCGAGGAGGTCCGCGTCGTTCAGCGCCGCGATGTCGGTGCCCTCGAACTCGATGGTGCCGGCGGTCGGCTCGATCAGCCGGTTGAGCAGCCGCACCAGGGTCGATTTCCCGGATCCGGACAGCCCCATGACCACGAAGATCTCGCCCTGGTTGACCGTGAAACTGGCGTCGCAGACGCCGATCGTCTGACCGGTGCGGTCGAAAATGTCCTGTTTGCCGAGCCCCTCTCGGTACAGCGCGAGGGCCTTTTCCGGCTGGTCGCCGAACACCTTGAACAGGTTCCTGACGACGAGCTTGGGTGTCGCGTCCACGATTGATCTCCGGTTGCCCGTTGATTGTTGCCGGCGACCCGGCCCGGATGAAACGAAATTGAATCTACACAATCCTTCCGGAGAGTCAACAATGCCAAGGAAAATTCATAAATAAAAGTAAAAAATAAATAAATATAGTGCCGTATACATAGGTCAATATGGGGTTTATTTGCTTGTTTTTGACTTTAAAGTAATGAAATTTGATTATTTTGCCGGCACGGCTGAAAGCCTCTTCGCCCAACTTGGTCTGGCGAGCCTCCTTTCGAATACCCGGCAATGCGCGCGCCGTGCGGACCCGGGATCCCGCCGCTCCGGAGCCGGCGCGACGTTGGCGTTGCCGGTCAAACGGTTGGACCCGGCATGCCCGCCGACGTTCGGTTGTGCCGGAAAATTCACGCATGGCTCGGAGATTTGGGCTGTACGACAGCGGGGTTTCATGTAGTCTTCGCTAGGTGCCGTGCGGAACGGCCTGACGTGAATCAACAGTGCGAGGAAAGGCCGAATACATGGCTACGGGTACGGTGAAGTGGTTCAACGAGACCAAGGGATACGGGTTTATTCGCCCGGACGATGGGGGCAACGACGCGTTCGTCCATATTTCGGCGGTTCAGAAGGCGGGCCTGCGCTCGCTGCGCGAAGGCCAGAAGATCGAATACGATCTCGTCGCCGGCCGCAACGGCCGCCCCGCCGCGGACAATCTGGTCGCCCTGGACTGATCCTGCCGGACTGATCCCGTCATCAGGCGCGTCCCGCGTCTTGGCCCGCCGCGTGGCGCGGCGGGAAGAGTCTGTCGACCGTGAAGAACGCGGATCGGGCTGCGTTCTTCACGGTCGACGAATTCAGGCCGCCAGACGAGCGGGACCCACCGTCGCGAACTCGGTTTAACATGAGGGCTCCGGGGAAAGGGTCTCGCGCTCAACGCGCTGGAAGGTTTCCTGAGATCGCGTCAGGGCCTCCGGGACAGGTCCCCGAGGGACCTTCGAACGGCGCCCCTGGACCGCGAACCCCGGGGGTATCGGTCCGGACTTTAGATTTTTGTGATGATTTGGCTTGCACCCATGGCGCGGTACGTCATACTGACCGGGACGCGCACTCCTCCCGAGGATTCGCCGTCAAGCCTCTGGCCGGATGCGGGCGACCGTACGCCGGCTTTCTTTTTTGGGGGCTGTCCCAGATAACGCCGATGAGGTGTGCCGTGGCGTTTGTCATCGTGGGTCCGCCGCTCCACTTGATGCACGATGGAAACTGAAACCGTCAACATTCCGACCTATAGCCAGATACTTCGGTACGGCTATGAAGAGGTCGACGACGGCACGGCGGCCGACGACCTGGCCGACGCCGACGTGATCGTGGGCGGCGCGCATGCGGGCCCTGCGCATGGACCCGGCGACCGACTACACCGACGAGGAGCGGCTGCGCCAGGAGGTGCTGGAGGCGCGCCGCCTGTTCG
>JANQGL010000118.1 GCA_028277325.1 Magnetospira sp. | reverse complement strand
TTCGTCGAGGGCTACGGGCTGGCCGATCCGGACACCCTGCCGGCGGCCTTGGAGCGGCGTCTCGGGGTGCCGGTGATGAACTTCGGGTCGGCCGGCGATTTCGGGCCGCTGCAGGCGTATCTCCTGTACCGCGACCTGGCGTCCGGCTTCGACCACAGCGAGGTGGCGATCGGGTTCCTGCCCGACAACGACCTGTCCGACAACGACCCCGAGCCGTGGCGCTACAAGGGGCCGCGCTACCGCCCCTACTGGCGGCAGGCGGCGGACGGCTACGAGATCTTCTACCGGGTGCCGCCGCCCGACCGGCCCCGGACGTTCGCCGACCTGCGCCGCGCGGCGACCGGCGACGGCTGGGCGGCGCGGATCGAGGCCCGGCTGCTCAACGCCACCTGGACCTATGGGGTTTGGCGCGAACTCCGCCTTGCGGCGTCCCGGCACGCCGGATCGGAGGGCGGATTCGGCAAGCGGCGCAGCCGCTACGTGGCGTTCTCGGCGCGCCGCTTCGCCGCCGCCGCGCATTTCCTCCGCCGCATCGCCGAGGCGGCCGGCGACCGTCCGGTCACCGTTTTCGTGATCCCGCGCCCGCACGACCTCGCCGCCCTGCGCGCCCTCGAACCGCAGGCCCCGGCGCCGATCGTCGCCGCCCTGCGCGACGCCCTGGCGCCGGCCGGGGTGCGGGTGATCGATCTGGCCGACTCCCTGCGCGATCCGGATCCGGAGGCGGTGGGCGATCTGTACCTGTCCTGCGACGGCCACTGGACACCGGCCGGCGCCGCCCGGGCGGCGCGCATCCTCGCCGAACGGATGTCCGGGCCGCCGGCGGGGTTGTGAGCCGGCGCGGCGGCGCTAAAATGATTTCGTCTTTCCCGCCATGCATCGGAGGCTGCCCATGATTTCCACGCGTCTCCTGCCGGCCGTTCTGGTCGCCGTGCTGTTCCTGGCCGGTGCGACGGCCGCCCTGGCCGGATCCTCGGCGACGGTCCTTCTGTATCACCGGTTCGGGGAGGACAGTCTCCCGTCGACCAGCGTGACCGTCGACCAGCTGGAGGCCCATATCGCCGAACTGACCTCCGGCGGCTACCGCGTGCTGCCGCTGCCCGAGGTGGTGCGGGCGATCAACGAGGACGTCGACCTGCCGGACCGCGCGGTGGCGATCACCGTGGACGACGCCTTCCGCTCGTTCTGGGAGGTCGGCTGGCCGCGCTTCAAGGCGGCCGGGCTGCCGGTGACCCTGTTCGTGTCCACCGACGCGATCGACCAGGGCCGGGCCGACTACATGACCTGGGACGAGTTGCGCATCGCGCGCGATCAGGGCGTGACCATCGGCAACCAGACCGCCGCGCACCCCCACCTGCCGCGGGTCTCCGACGACGCGGCGGCGCGCCAGATCGGCGCCGCGGCGGCGCGGCTGCGGGCCGAGCTGGGCCTGCGACCGCACCTCATCGCCTATCCCTACGGCGAGGCCGGCCTGCGCGAGATGGCGCTGGCCCGCTCGTTCGGGTTCCGGGCCGGGTTCGGCCAGCATTCCGGCGTCGTCTCGCCGGCCGAGCCGCGCTACTTCCTGCCCCGGTTTTCCATGAACGGCCGGTACGGGGACCTGGAGCGGCTGCGCCTGGCCGCCTCGGCGCTGCCCCTGGCCACCGCCGACTGGTCGCCGGAGGACCCGGTGCTGCGGGACGGCAACCCGCCGGCCATCGGCTTCACCCTGCTCGACGCCCCGGACAACGTCGACCGGCTGACCTGTTACGCCTCCGACGCCAAGGACGTGGACACCAGCGTGCTCGGCTACGTGCGGGTCGAGGTCCGGATCGGCGCCCCGTTGCCGCGCGGCCGCAGCCGCCTGAACTGCACCCTGCCCGGCCCGGACGGACGATGGCACTGGGTGGGGCGCCAGTTCTACGTCCCGTAGGGCCCCCCGGCGCCCGCCGCGACCGTCCGCCGGGGCGGGCCGCCGCAACGGCTATTTCCTGTTGCGGCGCCCGCTCATTGGGGTAGTGTTCGGCTTCGGTACATACGACCGTCACACAGGGTAAGTTTCAGGAGGACTCCCGTGCCGCAGAAGAAGGACACCTCGGCGCCGCGCGCCGCCGCCATCGTCGGCCCCTACACGGCGGGCAAGACGACGCTGCTCGAAGCCATGCTGGCGACCGCCGGGGCGATCGGGCGGCGCGGCCGGGTGACCGAGGGCAACACGGTCGGCGACGCCACGCCGGAGGCGCGCGACCGCCAGATGAGCACCGAGCCGAACATCGCGAATTGCAGCTATCTGGGCGAGCATTGGACCTTCATCGACTGCCCCGGCAACGTGGAGCTTTCCCAGGACGCGCTCAACGCGCTGATGGTGGTCGACGTGGCGGTGGTGGTCTGCGAGCCGGGCGAGGAGAAGGCCCTGGCCATCGGGCCGCTGCTCAAGTTCCTGGACGACCACTCGATCCCGCATTTCCTGTTCATCAACAAGATGGACAACGCCTCGGTCGGCGTGAAGGCGACCCTGGAAGCCCTGCAATCGGTCTCCGAGCGTCCGCTGGTGCTGCGCGAGGTGCCGATCCGCACCGGGAACGAGATCACCGGCTTCATCGACCTGGTCAGCGAGCGGGCCTACGAGTACCGCGAGGACAAGCCGTCGGTCCTGGTGTCGCTGCCGGACTCGGAGCGCGACCGCGAGACGACGGAACGCGAACAGCTTCTGGAGGCGCTGGCCGATTTCGACGACCACCTGATGGAGGAACTGCTCGACGACGTGGCGCCGCCGGTCGACGAGTTGTACCAAACCATCACCCGGGACGTGCAGCAGGACCTCGTGGTGCCGGTGTTCTTCGGCTCGGCCCTGCAAAGCAACGGGATCACCCGTCTCTTGAAGGCGCTGCGCCACGAGGCTCCGGAGCCGCAGGCGACCGCCGAACGGCTCGGTTTCGACGACACCGGCGAGCCGGTGGCCCAGGTGTTCAAGAGCCTGCACGCGGCCCACACCGGCAAGCTGTCCATCGTCCGGGTGATGCACGGCGAGGTGAACGACGGCATGACCGTTGCGGCCGGCCGGGTGTCCGGCCTGTTCTCTTTCGAACTGGGCAAGCCGACCAAGGCCGCCAAGGCGGGACTCGGCGAGGTGGTCGGGCTGGGCCGCCTGGACGACGTGGCCACCGGCGACGTCCTGTCGCCGTCCGGCCGCGCCGAGGCCCTGGAATGGCCGCGGCCGCTGGCGCCGCTGTTCGCCCTCGCCATCGGGGCCGAGAAACGCGAGGACGAGGTGAAGCTGACCGGGGCGCTGGCCAAGCTGACCGAGGAGGACCCGTCGCTCAGCTTCGGCCATGACGAGGATACCCACGAACTGCTGCTGTGGGGCCAGGGGTCGGTGCATCTGCAGATCGCCGTCGCCCGGCTGCGCAACCGGTTCAACATCACCGCGCGCACCGACCGCCCGAAGGTCGCCTACAAGGAAACCATCCGCAAGCCGGTCGCCAAGCACGCCCGCCACAAGAAGCAGTCGGGCGGCCACGGCGAGTTCGGCGACGTGCACGTGGAGATCAAGCCGCTGGGGCGCGGCGAGGGCATCCAGTTCGGCGAGAAGATCACCGGCGGCGCGGTGCCCAAGCAGTACATCCCGGCGGTCGAGGCCGGGGTCCGCGAATACTGTTCGTCCGGCGGCCCGCTCGGATTTCCGGTGGTCGACCTGGCGGTGACCCTGACCGACGGCCAGTTCCATACCGTCGACAGCTCGGACATGGCGTTCCGCAAGGCCGCCGCGCTGGCCATGCGCGAGGGCATGCCGGAATGCAATCCGGTGCTGCTGGAGCCGATCTGCCATGTGGAGATCGCGGTGCCCAACGAGTTCACGTCCAAGGTGCAGCGCCTGGTCAGCGGCCGCCGCGGCCAGATCCTCGGCTTCCAGGCCAAGGACGGCTGGACCGGCTGGGACGAGGTGGAGGCCCACCTGCCGCAGTCCGAGATGCACGACATGATCGTCGAACTGCGCTCCATGACCCTGGGCGTCGGCACCTTCTCGTGGCGGATCGACCACCTGAACGAACTGATCGGCAAGGAGTCGGACCGGGTCATCGCCGAGCAGGCCGAGCGCAACAAGTAGGCGCGCCCGGCGCCTCCCCCGGGGCGGCGTAGGGTCGCGGGTCGTGTTTTCCGCTCTTTTCGCGGCGCACCCGGCAACCTATACTCGATGCAACGTTTCGTTCAAGGAAACGGCAAAGCTCGGGGGGGGGAACAGCATGGACATCTGGCAGGCCGCGGCGGTGGTCACCGGCGCCGCCTCCGGCCTCGGCGCCGAGACGGCGCGCCACCTGGCCGAACAGGGCGCCCGGGTCAGCATGATCGACATCGACGGCGACCGTCTGCGGCCGCTGGCCGAGGACATCGGCGCGCAGGCGATCCACTGCGACGTCTCGGACTCGGCGGCCACCAAGTCGGCGATGGAGGAAGCCCGGCGGGCCCATGGCGCGGCGCGGATCATGGTCCATTGCGTGGGGCGCGGCCACTCCCAGAAACTGATGGACGCCGACGGGCCGATGTCGCTGACCAGCTTCCGCGAGCTGGTCGAGGTCAACCTGATCTCCACCTTCAACATGATGCGCCTGGCGGCGGCCGACATGGCCGGGCTGCGGCCGCTGGCCGACGGCGAGCGCGGCGTCATCATCACCACCGCCTCGGTCTCCGCCTACGAGGGGCAGAGCGGCGAGGCCGCCTACGCGGCGTCGAAAGGCGGCGTGGTGAGCATGATCCTGCCGGCGGCGCGCGAACTGGGGCCGCTGGGCATCCGGGTGGTGGGGATCGCGCCCGGCCTGTTCGGCACGCCCACCCTGTTCAACATCGAGCGCGACGTGAACCCGCGAGTGACCCGCCAGGTGCCGTTCCCGCACCGGCTGGGCGACCCGGCGGAGTTCGCGGCGATGGTCATTCACGTGGTCAAGAACGTGATGGTCAACGGCTCGGTGCTGCGGCTCGACGGAGCCTATCACCGATGACGACGATCCAGTTGCACCTGGTGTCGCATGCCTCGGGCGAACTGATCGAGATGCTGGCCCGCAACTCGATCGCCCAGCTGGAGGGCGTGGAGGTGGAGCGGCGGCTGTGGAAGATGGTGCGCCACCTGGGACAGCTTCCGGAAATCCTCGCCGCGATCGGCGAAACGCGCGGCTTCGTCCTGCACAGCCTCGCGGCGACCGACCTGCGCGAGGCGCTGGAGAGCGGCTGCCGCCGCCTGGCGGTGCCCTGCGCCTTCGCCCTGGAGCCGCTGGTCTCCACCCTGTCGGACACCTTCGACGCGCCGATCCACTACCGCAGCAGCGCCAGGGACCTGATCGACGAGGGCTTCTACCGGCGGGTCGAGGCGATGAAGTTCTCGATCGGCCACGACGACGGCACGGCGGCCGACGACCTGGCCGACGCCGACGTGATCGTGGTCGGGGTGTCGCGCGCCACCAAGACGCCGACCTGCATGTACCTGGCCTCGCAGGGGGTGAAGGCGGCCAACGTGCCGCTGGTGCCGGGGGTGCCGCTGCCCGACGCGGTGCTGACGGTCGACGGGCCGCTCAGGGTCGGGCTGACCATCGACGCGACGCGTCTGGCGGTGGTGCGGGCGGCGCGCATGCGGGCCCTGCGCATGGACCCGGCGACCGACTACACCGACGAGGAGCGGCTGCGCCAGGAGGTGCTGGAGGCGCGCCGCCTGTTCG
>JANQGL010000089.1 GCA_028277325.1 Magnetospira sp. | reverse complement strand
CACCCGCGCCGCCACCGGTTTGCCGCGCAGATCGACGCCAAGCGGCGTGTCCGGCGCCGCATGTCCGGTCGCCACGTAGCCCATCACCAGCGGCGGTTTCTCGCCGACCCTCGGCGGACCGGTGGCGATGGGCTACGTGGCGACCGGACATGCGGCGCCGGACACGCCGCTTGGCGTCGATCTGCGCGGCAAACCGGTGGCGGCGCGGGTGACGCCCCTGCCGTTCGTGCCGCCGCGTTACTTCCGAGGCTGACAACATCGAGGGGGGAGACCGTCATGGCGACCGTGAAGTTCAGCAAGGATCACGAGTGGATCCGGGTCGAGAACGACGAGGGCGTGGTCGGCATCACCGACTACGCGCAGACACAACTGGGCGACGTGGTGTTCGTCGAATTGCCGGACGTCGACCGGGTGCTGGAGGCCGGCTCCGAGGCGGCGGTGGTCGAATCGGTGAAGGCGGCGAGCGAGGTCTATGCCCCGGTGTCGGGCACCGTGACCGCCGTCAACGAGGACCTGGACGGCGACCCGTCGCTGGTCAACAGCAGCGCCGAGGACGGCGGCTGGTTCTTCCGCATGACCATTTCCGATCCGTCGGAGCTGGACGGCCTGATGGACCGCGACGCCTACCGGGGCTACGTCGAGGGCCTCGATTGATGCGTTACCTCGGCCTGACCGACGCCGACCGGCGGGCCATGCTGGACGCCATCGGGGTCGGTTCGGTCGATGACCTGTTCGTCGACGTGCCGCGCGCGGCCTGGCTCGACGGCCCCCTGGACCTGCCCGGCCGACGGCCGGAACCGGCGGTCGAGCGATGGTTCGTGGAGCTGGCGGAACGCAACCTGAGCCCGGCGCGGGCGCCCAGCTTCCTTGGCGCCGGCGCCTATCGGCATCATGTGCCGGCGGCGGTGGATCACCTGATCCAGCGCGGCGAGTTCCTGACCTCCTACACCCCCTATCAGCCGGAGGTGTCGCAGGGCACCCTGCAGTCCCTGTTCGAGTTCCAGACCCAGGTCGCCCTGCTGACCGGGATGGACGTGGCCAACGCCTCGATGTACGACGGCGCCACGGCGACCGGCGAGGCGGTGCTGATGGCCCTGCGGGTGACCCGGCGGCGGCGCGCGGTGATCTCCGGCGGCCTGCACCCGCACTATCGGGAGGTGGTCGCCACCCACGCCCGGTTCCACGGGTTCGCGGCCGATCCGGGCGATCCGGCGCCGCAGGGCGGCGAGGACCTGGCGGCGCGACTCGGCGACGACTGCGCCTGCGTGGTGGTGCAAAACCCGGACCTGTTCGGGCATCTGCGCGACTATTCGGCGCTGGCCGAGGCCTGCCACGCGGCCGGCGCCCTGCTGGTGGTGGCGGTGACCGAGGTGGTGTCGCTCGGCGCGGTGCGGCCGCCGGGCGCCATGGGGGCCGATATCGTGGCCGCAGAGGGACAGTCGCTGGGCAACGCGACGGCGTTCGGCGGCCCCCACGTGGGCCTGTTCGCGACCCGCGACAGCCTGGTCCGCCAGATGCCGGGCCGGCTGTCCGGGCAGACCGAGGACGTGGACGGCCGACGCGGCTGGGTGCTGACCCTGAACACCCGCGAGCAGCACATCCGGCGGGAAAAGGCGACCTCCAACATCTGCACCAATTCGGGGCTCTGCGCGCTGGCGTTCAGCATTCATCTCGCCCTGCTCGGCGAGGACGGGTTCACCCGTCTGGCGCGCCTTAACCATGCCCTGGCGGCGCGGCTGGCCGACCGGCTGGCGGCGCTTCCCGGGGTGTCGCTGCTCAACGATGCGTTCTTCAACGAGTTCACCCTGCGGCTGCCGAAACCGGCCGCCGGGGTGGTCGAGGCGCTGGCCGAGCGCGGCGTTCTCGGCGGCGTGCCGGTGGCGCGGCTCCTGCCCGGGGCCGGGCTGGACGACCTGTTGCTGGTGGCGGTCACCGAGACGGTCGGCGAGGACGACCCCGGGCGGCTGGTCGCGGCCTTGGCGGAGGTACTGGCATGATCCGCCCGGAAGAGGGAAACCGGGGCCTCCGCCTGGAGGAGCCGCTGATCTTCGAACTGGACACCCCGGGCGCGGTGGGGGTGGACCTGCCCGACATCCCGGACGCCCCGGACCGCCTCGGCGGCTTGGCCCGCAACGGCCCGATCGGCCTGCCGCGCCTGAGCGAGCCGCGCGTGGTGCGCCACTACACGCGCCTGTCGCGGATGAACTACGCCATCGATTCCGGCATCTATCCGCTCGGCTCCTGCACCATGAAGCACAACCCGCGCCTGGGCGAACGGTTGGCCCGCCTGCCGGGCCTGGGCGACCTGCACCCGTTGCAGCCGGACAGCACGGCGCAGGGGGCCCTGGACCTGATCGACGCCTGCGCCGACTGGCTGCGGGCGCTGACCGGGATGCCGGCCGTCGCCATGTCGCCGGCCGCCGGGGCGCACGGGGAGCTGACCGGCCTGATGTGCATCCGCGCCGCCCTGGAGGCGCGCGGCGACGCGCGGGCCAAGGTGCTGGTCCCGGAATCGGCGCATGGCACCAACCCGGCCAGCGCCCGGGCCTGCGGCTACGCGGTGGAGTCGGTGCCGGCCGATTCCAGCGGGCGGGTCGACCTCGCGGCGCTGACCGACCGCCTCGATCCGACGGTCGCCGGGGTGATGATCACCAATCCCAACACCTGCGGCCTGTTCGAGCGCGATATCCTGGAGATGGCGCAGGCGGTCCACGCGGAAGGCGGGTTCGTCTATTGCGACGGCGCCAACTTCAACGCCCTGGTCGGCCGGGTGCGGCCGGGCGACCTGGGCATCGACTGCATGCACCTCAACCTGCACAAGACCTTCGCGACTCCGCATGGCGGCGGCGGGCCGGGCAGCGGCCCGGTGGCCCTGTCGGCCGATCTGGCGCCCTTCGCGCCGCTGCCCTGGGTGCTGCGCGACGGCGGCGGCTGGCGGCTGGCCGAGCACGCGTCGGCGGTCGGCGGCTCGCCGCTCGGCCGGGTGAAGGGATTCCACGGCCAGTTCGGGGTGTTCGTGCGGGCGTTGGCCTACATGGCCAGCCTGGGCGGCGACGGTCTCCGGAAAGTGGCCGAGGACGCGGTGCTGTCGGCCAACTACCTGCTGGCCCGCCTGGACGGCACCATGACCGCCTCGTTCCCCGGCCCCTGCATGCACGAATGCCTGTTCGACGACCGCTTCCTGCGCGGTACCGGGGTCACCACCCTGGACTTCGCCAAGGCGATGATCGACGCCGGGGTGCATCCGATGACCATGTATTTCCCGCTGGTCGTGCACGGCGCCCTGCTGGTGGAGCCCACCGAATCGGAATCCAAGGAGACGCTGGACCGGTTTGCCGGCCTGATGCTGCGCCTGGCCGAACGGGCGCGGGCCGGCGACGCCGCCTGGTTCCGCGAGGCGCCGGTGCACACTCCGCGCCGCCGCCTCGACGAGACCCGCGCCGCGCGGCAGCCGGTGCTGCGCTGGACCCCCTGACCGGACGGTGGCGGATGACCGACATCTACGTGGACGCCGACGCCTGCCCGGTGAAGGAGGAGACGGTCCGGGTGGCGGCGCGGCACCGCCTCAGGGTCTGGCTGGTCGCCGACGGCGGCATCCGCCCGCAGGCGGATCCGCTGGTCCGGGTGGTGATCGTGCCGCCGGGCGCCGACGCGGCCGACGACTGGATCGCCGGACACGTGGCGCCGGGCGACATCTGCGTGACCAACGACATTCCGCTCGCCGCGCGCTGCCTGGAGAAGGGCGCCCTGGCCATCCGCCCGAACGGCGAGGCGCTCAGCGACGGCAACATCGGCATGGCCCTGGCGACCCGCGACCTGATGCGCGACCTGCGCGAGGCCGGCACCGTCACCGGCGGCCCGCGGCCGTTCTCGAAGGCCGACCGGT
>JANQGL010000073.1 GCA_028277325.1 Magnetospira sp. | reverse complement strand
CATCGACAGCGGCGCGGTGACCGCCCTGGCGGCCCGCCGGCGGGACGATCCGCTGCACACCTTCACCGGGGCGTTCACCGACGCGCCCTACTACGACGAGCGGGACGGCGCCTTCGCGGTCGCCGACTCGGTGGGCGCCCGCCGCCACGACGTGGTGATCACGCCGGACCACTACCGCGACCACATCGCCGACGTGATGTGGCACCTGGACGAGCCGACCCTGGGCACCGGGGCGCTGCCGCAATACGTGGTCTCGCGGCTGGTGTCGGAGCACGTGAAGGTGGTGCTGACCGGGCATGGCGGCGACGAACTGTTCGCCGGCTACCAGGTCAACCGCGCGGCCCTGGTGCGCGACTCCCTGGCCCGGTCGCCGCTGCGCGCGCTCGGCCTGCTGGCGCGGACGCGTCCGGACGAGCTGACCCGGGTGCTGTACTTCCTGCTGTTTCCCCTGATGGTGCCCGAGGTGGGCTACGGCATCTTCATCATGACGCCGCGGCGCCGCTGGCCGAGGCTGGCCGGACCCATGCTCGCCGAGACGGCGCGCCGCCACGATCCGCTCGACGCCGTGCGCGCACTGGTCGACGGCAAGGGATACGGCCCCGCCCAGACCCTGTTCGTGCTGTATCTGCGCACCTACCTCCGGACCTTGTTCGTGCAGGAGGACAAGGTCGGGATGGCGCATTCGATCGAGGCCCGGATGCCGCTGTGTGAGAACGACCTTCTGGACCTGGCCCTGGCGCTGCCCCTGACGACCAAGCTGGACGGCGGGCGGCTGAAGGCGATCCCCAGGGCGGCGATGGCCGACCTGCTGCCGGACCTGTTGTACCGGCTTCCGAAACGCGGCTTCCCGACGCCGTTCGCCCGCTGGTACCGGGAGACCGCCCTCAAGGACATGATGGCCGACCTGCTGCTGTCGCCGCGCGCCCGCCGGCGCGGCCTGTTCGCGCCCGATCACGTGGCCCGGCTGTTCGACCGCTGCGTGTCGTCGCGCTCCGACACCCTGTGGGACTACGCCCGCGCCAACACGCTCCACGCCCTCGGCATGGTCGAGCTGTGGTTCCGGCTGTTCGTCGACGGCGACGGCCCGCGGGGACGGGTTGGGCGTCCGGACGGTGCCTTGGCGATTCCATCCGGCGGGGATTTGGGGTAACGTCGCGCCCGCGCCGGCGCGACGATCGGCGTCGTTCCGCGGGGGAGGCAAGACGCGCGATGGAATTCAACGTGAACGACATTCTGTCCGCGGACTCCGCCAGCGGCGTCGAGGGATGGCAGAAGATCCTCTCCAACCAGCCGTTCAACGCCGCCCTGTTCGAGGCGGACGGGCGTCCGGTCGAGCGGGCGATCTACGAGACCATCCTGGATGTCTGCGGCCTGACCGCGCCGACCGGGAAATTCCGCCTCGAACAGTCCGACATGTTCTCCTCGGAGGTGATGGCGTCGAGCCCGGTCAGCCTGGGGTTCCTGCAATGGGTGATCGCGCTGAAGGGGTGCCGGCGGATTCTGGAGATCGGAACCTTCATCGGGGTGTCGGCGCTGTATTTCGCGGAGGCCATGGCGGACGGCGGCAAGGTGGTCAGCATCGAGAAGTTCGACAGGTTCGCCGATATCGCGCGGCGCAACATCGCGGCCAACGGCTACGCCGAGGCGATCGACCTGCTGGTCGGCGACGCCATGCAGGTGATGCCGGACGCGGTCGCCCGGGGGCCGTTCGACCTGGTGTTCATCGACGGCAACAAGGAACGCTACGCCGACTACCTGGACGCGGTGACGGACCACGTGGCGCCGGGCGGCATCGTGGTGATCGACGACGCCCTGTTCCATGGCGACGTGATGAACGAGGCGGTCAAGTCGGACAAGGGCCGCGGCGGGCATGCCGCCCTCGAACGGGCGCGCGCCCTCTCCGATTGGCGCAAGACCCTGCTGCCGATGTCCAACGGCATGCTCCTGATGACCAAGCCCTTCGCATAAGGCCCCGGAAGACCGACATGAAATTCGCACTGAACACGGTCGTCTGGGGGCGGCCCTATGTGCACAACCTGCTCCAGGTCTCGCTGCCGACCCTGTTCTCCGAGGGCAATCTGCTTGGAAACGGCAAGCTGGACCGCTTCGTCTACCAGCTCATGACGACCGAGGAGGACCACGCGGCGCTGCGTAAGGCGCCCATCTTCCGGCGGCTGTCCGACCTGGTGGAGATGGACGTCCGGTTCATCGACCACATCCGGGTCGACCGGTCGGACGCGACCCACAAGTACAACCGGGTCAGCATCGCCCAGACCGAGGGCATGCAGCGGGCCCGCGACACCGGCTGCGGGGCGATCTTCTTCCTGTATCCGGATTTCATCTACTCGACCGGCTGCCTCGCCGGGATCGCCGAACGGCTCGATATCGGCCATTGCGCGGTGTTGTGCCCGATCCCCTTCGTGTCGCGGGAGGCGGTGCTGGGCGGCGCCATGGCGCGGTACGGGACGGTGACCGAAACCGACCGGGGCACCGAGGTGTCGCTGGAGCCGCGGCAAATGGTGCGCCTGAACCTGGACCATCCGCACCCGGTGAACCTGGGCTTCGACGTCGCGCACGGACGCTACGGCGAATGGCCGGGGGTGTTCATCTGGTCGGTGCCCGACGAGGGGCAGCTCATCCGCAGCTTCCACCTGCATCCGATCGCCATCCTGCTGCCGGAGGACGACCCGCGGTTCTATGTCCACTTCGAGGTCAGCATCGACGACGAGTTCATGTCGCGGGTCTATCTGGTCGACGACAATTTCGCCCATGTGACCGACTCCGACGATTTCGCCATGTGCAGCCTGCGCGGCGAGACCGAACCGCCGCATACCATGCCCGGCTACCGGAGCGATCCGCGGCGCGCCGCCCTGTGGGCCGAGGAGTTCACCGGGACCCTGTTGCGCCATTTCCTGAAAACCCCGTTCTTCTGGCACCACGCGGACCTGACCGAAAGCGCGTGGGCCGAACGGGTTCGCCAGTCGGCGGCGTTCGCCGATCAGGTGCGCTACCGGCTGCAGGTGCCGGACATGGTGCTGCAGATCGAGGACCCGGAGGCCTTTGCGGCGCGGCGCCGGCGGAAACGGCATTTCGTTCACAAGAACCGGGCCGCGGGGTAGACCGGTTCGGCGGGCGAGCCCATGGGACGGGAGGGGATTGCGTGACCACCTATCTGATAACCGGCGGCAACGGCGTGTTCGGCGTGCATACGGCGCTGCATCTGCTGGCCGAGGCCGACCCGGACAGGGTGATCTGCGTCGGCCGCAACTTCGAGCGGCCGGAGCCGTTCTCCCTCGGGCTGGGGCGGAACGATCCCCGCTACGCCTATTATCAGGTGCACATCACCTACGAGATGGACCGGTTCTGCGAACTGCTGGACGAAACCAGACCGGACGTGATCGTCAACTTCGCGGCGCTGAGCGAGGTGCCGACCTCGTTCCGGCGCGCCTGGCGCTATTACGACACCAACGTCACCGCGCTCGCCAAGATGACCGAGCATCTGGTGAAGCGGGACTATCTCAAACGGTTCATCCACATCGGCAGTTCGGAAATCTACGGTTCGGTGGACCACCCGGTGACCGAGGAGGCGCCGTTCGTGCCGAGCAGCCCCTACGCGGCGTCCAAGGCGGCCGGCGACATGCACCTGGTCTCGATCGCCAACGTGCTGGGATTCCCGATGAACATCCTGCGGCCGTCCAACTGCTACGGACCGGGACAACTCCTCTACCGGATCCTGCCGCGCGCCGTGCTGTGCGGCCTGACCGGCCGCAAGCTGCCCCTTCAGGGGGGCGGCAAGGCGGAGAAGTCCTACATGCACGCCAAGGACCTGGCGCGCGGCATCCAGATGGTGGCCGAGGCGGCGCCGCCGGGCCGCATCTACAACCTCGGCCCGGACTCGCCGATCTCGATCCGCGAGCTGGTGTCGCTGACCGCCGAGCGCATGGGATGCGTCCTGGAGGACATCTGCGACATCGTCGCCGACCGGCCGGGCCAGGACATGCGCTATTGGCTGGACAGCGCGGCCATCGAGGCCGAACTGGGATGGCGCCAGAGGATCGGCCTGGAAGAGGGGATCGACGACATGATCGCCTGGGGACGCAGGTACCTGCCGCAGATCCGCGAATTGCCCGACCATTTCCGGTTCCAGGCGTAGGGAGCCGGGCGTCGCATGTCGTCCTCGTCTCCCGTGGTCAGCGTCCTGATCGCGACGTTCCGGCGGCGCCCCCTGCTCCAGCGCGCCCTGGATTCGGTCCACAAGCAGGATTTCCGGGACTACGAGTTGGTGGTGTGCGACGACTGCTCGCCCGACGACACGCCGATCCTGATGCGCGAGATGGCCGCCCTGGACCCGCGGATCCGCTACATCCGGCTTCCGAAAAACGTCGGCGGCACGTTCGGGGACCGGGAAATCCTGCGCCGTTTCGTGCACGAGTGGGCGCGCGGCACGTATTTCATCTACCTGTGCGACGACGACTTCTGGATTCCCGACGACCTGCTGTCGCGCGCCGTCGCGGTGATGGAGGACAATCCCTCGGTGGTCCAGGTGATGGGGGCCCAGGTCCAGATCTACCCGAACGGGGTCCGCGAGGTGCCGAAGATCGAGTCCTTCTGGCATTACGAGGACGTGCCCGGGGTGCGGGACGCCCTCGGGATGACGGGCATCTTCCCCGACGGACTGATCGAGCGGGACCGGTTCCTGGACCTGCAATGCGAGGACCCGGTGACCCGCAACGTCCTCACCGGCGCCTCGCTGTTTCGCAAGTCGGCGTTTCTCGCGGCCGGCGTGCTGGCCCGCAAGAAGGGGTCGCGCTGGCAGGCCGGGTACGAGCTGACCACCGGGATCGCCACCCAGGGCGACAGCTACTACGTCGATCGCCCGAGCGTCGCCGCCGGGGTCGACATCAACAGCGCCAGCTTCCGCGGCACGCAATGGAGCCACCTTCAGGACTGCATGACCTCGGTGTCCATCGCGTTCGACGTGCCGAAGCGGAAGGCGGACGACGAGGACCGCCGAAAGCTGGCCTATTTCGAAACCAGGATGAAGCACGCCATCCTGATGAACTACGCCCTCAACAAGGTGAGCTTTCAACTCGGGTGGTTCGGCAGCAAGGTCCTGCCGGAAATCCGCAAGGTGTTCGCTCCGGAAATCCCGGCCAAGGACTTCCTGCGGCTGGCCGCGGAGCACCGACTACCGCTGTCCGAGGACAACCGGACCCTGATCGCCATCTCCAGCGAATCGACTCGTGCCATCAAGCTGTTTGCGGAGAAGCAGGAGCATGAGCGGGGCAAGTACGACTGGCACCGGAGCATCTGTGCCTGGCCGGCCGACCACACGCGGGGACACAGCCAATGAAGTTTCTGTTCGCCACCGTCATCTGGGGCAAGGACTACGTGGACCAGTTCCTGCGGTGGTCCCTGCCGACCCAGCTGGCTCCCGGCAATCTCGGCGATTTCCCGTGGGCGGAAGGATCGACCTACCTGATCATCACCACCCCGGAGGACCGCGACCGCATCGCCCGCGCGCCGCTGATCCGGCGTCTGGCCCGCATGATGACGGTCGCCTATCGGGACATCAGCGGGATTCCGCTGCACAACAAGTACATCGGGGTCAGCCTGGCGCAGCTCGAGGCGCTGAAATCGGCCGCCGACTTCGACGCGGTCTTTTTCGTGTATCCGGATTTCGTCTGTTCCGCCGGATCGATCCAGTACAGCGCGCGGCGGATCGTCGAGGGCGCGCGCGCGGTGATGTTTCCGATCCCGGCGGTGCTGGAGAGCATCTTCGACGATCCGGCGATCACCCGGAACAGGGTGGTCTCCAGGACCGTCGACGGCGAGATCGTGACGATCCCGCCGCGCCTGCTGGTCCAGGCCTCCATGAACCATTTCCATCCGATGATCTCGGGCTATTTCATGGACGGCATCGATTGGCGCAACATCGGCACCGCCTACATGGCCTGGGACGTGCCGGATCGCGGGATCCTGTTCCGCTGTTTCCACCTGCACCCCTTCGTGATCCGGGTGGAGCGGGAGACCCCCTATTTCCTGGTCGAGTTCAATGTCAGCCTCGACGAGGAGTACATCCCGCGCCTGTTCAAGTCGACCGACCGCATCGATTTTCCGGAATTCTCGGACGATTTCGCCATGTGCAGCATCCGCGAGGCCGACTCGCCCCCGCAGCCGGTGCCCGGGCCGCCCCGGGTCGATTTCGTGGTCGCCTGGGCGGAGGAATACGCCTCGCTGATCCATCGGGATTTCGTCCTGCAGCCGTTCCGGTGGTCCGCCGGCCTGCGCGACGAGCCGAACGCGGAACAGGCCTGGCAGGACGCCATCGAACGGAGCGAGGTCCTGACGCGGACCATCCGGGAGCGCCTGAACATCCCGGATTCGGTTCTCCGCTACGAGGATCACCTGGCGTTTACCTGTCGCCGCAATCGGCGGCGGCGGTTCAGCACCTGGCTGAAGCCGGTGTTCCATCGGTTCCACGACACGCCGTTCGACGGGAAACTGGTGACCCTGACCCGCCCCATCCTCAAGAGTCCGGCCGAAAGGAAGGCCGGCAGGAGGGCGGCCGGGGTGGCCGCCGGCACGGCCGGGCGGGGCGGCCTTCTGGCGCGCCTGGGGCGCCGCCCGAAGGCTCCGGACGCATCGGCGCCGGCCTACGCCGTCGATCCGATGCTCGACGAGCGTTCGATCGATCCCGATACCCTGCTCGGGACCCTGATGCGGTTCAAACGGGTGACGGGACTCGATAAACTGCGCCGGTATCCGGCCCTGTTCAACGCCTGGATCCGGGTGAAGACGGCGCTGTTGAAGCGCTCCGTGGACAAATGAGGCATGGGCCGCGACCGCCGGCGCGGCCGGACTGAAAGGGGTGGACCGTTGACCAGGGAACACGAGCCAGAAATGTCGTTGCGATCGTTCTACGAGGACATGTTGTTTATCCGCCTGGCCGAGGAAACCATCGCCCGGCGCTACGCGGAGCAGGAGATGCGCTGTCCGGTGCACCTCTCGGTGGGCCAGGAGGCGGTCGCGGTGGGGGCCTGCCGGGCCCTGCGGCGGACCGACAAGCTGTTCAGCACCCACCGCTGCCACGCCCATTACCTCGCCAAGGGCGGCGACCTGAAGGCGATGATGGCCGAAATCTACGGCAAGGCGGCGGGCTGCTGCGGCGGCCGCGGCGGGTCGATGCACCTGTTCGACCCGGCGGCCGGCATGGAACTGAGCGTGCCGATCGTCGGCAGTTCGATTCCCCTCGCGGTGGGCGCCGCGCTGGCCGCCAGGCAGCGCGGCCGCGACGACGTCGCGGTGCCGATCGTCGGCGACGCGGCGGTCGAGGAGGGGGTGTTTCACGAAAGCCTGAATTTCGCCCGCCATCACAGGCTGCCGGTGGTCGTCGTCTGCGAGAACAACCTGTTTTCCATCTACACGCCGCTCGCCGACCGGCAGCCGGGACGGCCGCTGGCCGATCTGGCGCGGGCGCACGACGTGCCGGCGGTGCATGGCGACGGCAACGACGTGATGGCGGTGCATGACGCGACCGCCGAGGCGGTCGACCGGGCGCGGCGCGGCGACGGGCCGACCTTCCTGGTGTTCGACACCTACCGTTGGCGCGAGCATTGCGGCCCCAACTACGACAATCACCTGGGGTATCGCACCGAAGAGGAGTTCGAGGCGTGGCGCCGCCGCTGCCCGGTGGCGGCGGCGCGGCGCGCCCTGATCGCCGACGGCGCCCTGACCGAGGACGAGGACGGGGCGCTGACCGAGACCCTCGCGGCGCGGATCGACGCGGCGTTCGCCTTTGCCGTCGAGGCCCCGCTGCCCACCCCGGAAACGGCGGAGACCCATGTCTATGCGTGATCAACCCGCATCCCGCGTCGCCTCCTTCGCGGAGGCCGTCCGCGAGGCCCTGACCATCGCCATGGAGCGCGACCCGGCCGTCTTCCTGATGGGCGAGGGGATCGCCGACCCGGCGTCGTTCTTCGGCACCACCAAGGGCCTGGGAGAGCGGTTCGGCGCCGACCGGGCGGTGGAGATCCCGGTCGCCGAGAACGGCATGATGGGGGTGGCGATCGGCGCCGCGCTGATGGGCCAGCGGCCGGTGCTGTCCTTCCACCGCATCGAGTTCGTCCTGCTGGCGATCGAACAGCTGTTCAACAACGCGGCGAAATGCCACTACGTCAGCAACGGGCGCCATCACGTGCCGCTGGTCGTCCGGCTGATCATCGGGCGCGGCTGGGGGCAGGGTCCGGAGCACTCGCAGAGCCTGGAGTCGGTGTTCGGCCACGTTCCCGGGCTGAAGGTGGTGATGCCGACCCTGCCGCACGACGCCAAGGGCATGCTGCTGGCCGCCATCGAGGACGACAACCCGGTGGTGTTCATCGAGCACCGCTGGCTGCACTCGACCCAGGGCCGGTTGCCGGACGGCCACTACACGGTGCCGCTGAGCGAATCCGTGGTGCGCCGGCCGGGACGCGACATCACCCTGGTCGGCACCGCGCAGGCGCATCTGGAATGCATGCGCGCCGCCGAGGTCCTGGACCGGATCGGGGTCTCGGCCGAGGTCATCGACTTGCGCGTGGTGCGGCCGCTGGACGCCGGACCGATCGCCGAGTCGGTGCGCGAGACCGGCCATCTGGTTACCGTGGACACCGGCTGGCGGACCTACGGGGTCGGCGCCGAGGTCTGCGCGCGGGTGACCGAGGCCGCCTGGGGGGCGCTGAAATCGGCCCCGGTTCGACTCGGCCTGCCGGATCATCCGACGCCGAGCTCGCGCGGCATGGTGCCCGGCTTCTACCCCGACGCGGCGGGCGTCGTCGTGGCGGCGGCGCGCTGCCTGTCGCTGGGCGACGACAAGGTCGCGGCGGCGCAGGGCCGGCTGCGCGAGATGATCGGCGACCAGCCGATCGACACCCCCGACGCCTTCTTCAAGGGCCCCTTCTGAACGAACGAGGTTTGACATGTTTGATCTGCAATCGCCGTCCGCCGATCCGGGGCGGGTCGTCGTCCTCGGGGCCAGCGGGGTGCTCGGCAAGGCCCTCCTGGCGGCTCTGGACGCGGCCGGCGTTCGGTCCCTCGGCCTCGCCTCGGCCGACCTGGACCTGCTGGCCGGCGACGCCGCCGAACGGCTGGCCGGGATGCTGACCGGCGAGGACGCGGTGGTGGTGCTGTCGGCCCTCACCCCCGACCGGGGGCGCGACATCGCGACCCTGATGAGGAACCTGCGGATGGCCGAGGCGGTCTGCGCGGCCCTGAAGGCGACGCCGGTGTCCCATGTGGTCTACATGAGCTCGGACGCGGTCTATCCGTTCACCTCCGGCCTGGTGTCGGAGGACAGCCCGGCCGCGCCGGCGGACCTTTACGGGACCATGCACCGCACCCGCGAGATCATGTTCGCCGATACGGTGAGGGAGTCGCCGCTGGCCTGCCTGCGCTGCACCCTGGTTCTGGCCGCCGACGACACCCACAATTCCTACGGCCCCAACCGGTTCCGCCGCCAGGCCGCGGCCGAGGGCCGGATCGTGCTCGGCGGCGGCGGCGAGGAGACGCGCGACCTGGTGCTGGCGGCCGACGTCGCGCGGTTGACGGTCGAGGTGCTGCGCGGGCGCGGCGCCGGCACCCTGAACCTGGCCAGCGGGCAGTCCCATTCGTTCTTCGAGATCGCCGGGATGGTCCGCGACGCCATGTCGGCGACCCCGGAGGTGGCGACCACCGCGCCGCGGGCGCCGATCACCCATCGCCACTTCGATTCCACGCTGCTGCGGCGCCGCTTCCCGGACTTCCGGTTCACGCCGCTGGACGAGGCGATCCGCGGGGTGCACCGGGAGCTCGGCCTGGCGTGATGGGCGGGGGCGCCGCCGGTCCGACGTTTTCGGTCCTGCTCTGCAACCGCGACGACGCCCGGTACCTGCCGTCGGCCCTGTCGTCGATCCTGGACGGCCAGGACCCCGGCCCGGATCAGGTG
This sequence comes from Magnetospira sp., assembly GCA_028277325.1. Lineage (GTDB taxonomy): Bacteria > Pseudomonadota > Alphaproteobacteria > Rhodospirillales > Magnetospiraceae > JANQGL01. The sequence continues at coordinate 2,526 of JANQGL010000073.1, read as the reverse complement.
CTCCTGGTCGACGATGCCTCGACCGACGACAGCCTGGCGGTGATGGAGGCCTGGGCGGACCGGTTCTCCTGCGTCGAGATCGTCCGCAACGACCGCAACCTCGGGCCGCTGGAGTCCGCCAACCGGGCCCTGCCGCGGGTTCGCGGCGATTACGTGGGCTGGTGGTCGGCCGACGACGTGGTGATGCCGGGCATTTTCGCCCGCGCCGCGGCCGCCGCGCGCCGCCATCCCGCGGCGGCGGTGGTCGCGTCGGCGACCGAGGTGGCCGACGAGGCCCGTCCCGACCGGCCGCCGCGCCGCCATGGGTTCGGGCTGGGGGGCGCAACGGCCTTTCTCGATCCGGCCGCCTTCGCCGCCGCCAACCGCGTGCGCTACTTGTGGATGGGGTCGAGCGGCCTGTTCCTGCGGACCGATCTCCTGTGCGCGGCCGGCGGCTGGACTCCGGCCTTCGACTGGTTCGCCGACTGGGCGATGAGCTACGGCCTGGCGTTGACCCACGGGGCGGCGCTGGTGGAGGAGACCGGGTCGCGGGTGCTGGAGCGCGCCGATTCGCACGGCGCCGCCGCGCGCGCGGACCCGACGCGCCGGCGCCGGGCGCTGGCCGCGTTCCTGCGGTTCCTGGACTCCCCGGCCGGCCGGGATCTGCGGCCACGTTTCGCGGCGGCGACCCTGGTCTGGCGGTACGCGCTCGGCAATCCGGTGTTCGCGGAAATGCTGAAACGGCCCCGGGATTGGGACCTGCTGGTCCGCACGGGGACGGCCTGGGCGCGCCACCGGATCGCCGGCCGGCTGCGCCGCCTCAGTCCGGCGCCTCGATGATCCGGCGCACCGCCGGGTCGAGCGGCATGTAGAGCTCGATGCCGGCCTCGGCGGCCCGGCGCAGGGAGTCGATTCCGCGCCGCTTGGACTCCGGCGACGGATCGAGCACCAGGAGCAGGCCCCGGAAGTACAGCCGCACCGGATCGCCGGGATCGCGCGCCGCGATCCGCGCGACCACCCGCGCCACCTCCTCCAGGTCGCGGTCGACGGCGCGCCGTGACAGGTAGGGGATCAGCACGTCGGTGCGGTCGGGCGCCACCTCCAGGAGGCGGTCGACGGTCCGCCGCCACAGACCGGGTCCGTCGGGGATGTGGGGGGTCAGCCAGGCGAGTTCCCCGGTGCCGTAGAGCCGCGTCAGGACGCCGCTCGCGGTGACCAGATAGTGGCTGCTCGCCGTCGTCGGGACATGGGTGCGCAGATGGTCGACCATCGCCAGGGCGCGGGGCTCGGCGGACGGCGACGACGACGCCCCGAGGGTGGCCAGGGCGTTCATGTCGTCGCGGATCACTTCGGAGGCGGTCAGGTCGCTGCCGCGCGGGTCCTCGGGCAGCCGGGCGATGGCGGCGATGCGGAACCGGTCCACGTCGCGGGCGAACCTGTGGCCGGCGATCGCTGTATGGACCTGCAGGACCGCCAGGGCCGTCAGGCCCAGGGCGACCAGCCGGCCGGCCCGGGGACCGGGGGGGGCGTCCGCGCGGCGGTCGGCGACGCTCGCCGTGGCGAGGGCGATGAACGGCAGGACCAGCGGCAACTGGAACCAGATGGCGCCGATGCCGGCCAGGGAGACGGCAAGGACGGTGCCGCGCGCCCGGTCGGCCGGGGCGGAAGCCAGGGGGATCGCGATCATCCCGGCAAGCACCAGCAGCAGTCCCGGAACGCCGGCCCCGTGCAGGCTGTCGAGCATCCAGTTGTGGGCGCTGAAGTAGTCGCTTTCGAGGAAGACCCAGGTGGGGTTCCAGAGGGTCTCGCCGGTCACCGTGAGATGGGCGTGAAAGGCGTCCTGAACCCGCCCCCAGCCCTGGCCGGTCAGCCAGGCGAGAGGCGGCTGCTCGGCGAACGCGGCGTGCATCATCTTCTGCAGCAACTGGCGGTCGCGGAGCGATTCCACCGCGTCGAGGGCCGGACTCCCGCGCAGCAACAGATAGGGGGCGATGGCCGCCGTGGCCGCCAGGGCGGCGGCGAGGCCGCGCGACCGGATGATCCGGCGCGGCCTCGGCAGGCGGTCCAGGATCAGGATCATGGCGCCGAAGACCATCAGCGCGATCGCGGTCTTGCTGGGGCTGGCGGCGACCAGGCCCAGGGCGGCGATCGCGGTGCCGAGGAACAGGGCCCAGGACCCCCGGCCGCCCTCCGGCGGCGCGGCAAGCGCCATCAGGACGACGCCGATCCAGCCGTAGTAGGTGGGCACGAAGATCAGCAGGTGGCCGCTTCCGGCGTCCTGGTCGTGCAGCTTGAGCGCCGCCAGGGCAAGCGCCGTCAGCACCGCGATCCAGCGCAGCCCCGGCCACGCGAAACGGTCGCCGCGCGCCACCAGGGCACAGGCGGTCAGCACCGCGAGGTCGAGGAACCACAGGGCGCCGAGGCCCGACTGTACGGTTCCGGCGATGCTGAGCCAGGGGAGCGGGACCCAGGGCGCCACCAGGAGCGACCAGGCGCCGGCCGCGGCCGGCAGCACAACCAGGGGATGCCGCAGCGCGTCCGCCGTCC
>JANQGL010000476.1 GCA_028277325.1 Magnetospira sp. | reverse complement strand
AGACCGCTCAGCGGCTTGGGATCGCCGGGCGTCAGGTCGACGGCGGTGCGGTACGCGGCGGCCGCGTGGTCCGGCCGACCGAGCCCGATCAGGGCGCGTCCGAGGGCGGCGTGCAGGGCGGCGTTCCGCGGGTCGAGGGCGGTCGCCCGGCGATAGGCCGCCACCGCCTGGCCCCAGTCGCCGAGCGCCGCCGCGGTGGCGCCCCATTCGGCGAGCGGCCGCGGCTGCTCGGGCGCCATCTGGTGGGCGCGGCGGTACATTTGCAGGGCGTTGGGCAGATCGCCGCCGCGCCGGGTCACCTCGGCGACCCGCATCACCTGCGCCACGTCGGCCAGGCGGTCCTGCTCCGCCCGCTCCTCCGGCGACGGCACCGGGCCGCCGCAGGCGGCGAGGGCCAGCGCGGCGGCCAAGCAGGTTGGCATGAAAACGCGCAGCATGGCGGAGCCCGGGGAACCTTGCCGTTGTTGAACAACCCTTTTATACAGGAAAACCATCTGAACGCCCACGCGGGAGCGTCCCATGAAGGAACAATATCTTGACCTTACGAAACTCATCGAACGGTTGCATCGCCGTTTCCTGGACGTTCTGCGGACCGAGTTGAACCGCCTGGGCATCAAGGAGATCAACGGCGTTCAGGCGCTGCTGCTGGCCAACATCGGCGACGAGGACATCATCATCCGCGATCTGGTGGAGCGCGGCTACTACCAGGGCTCGAACGTCTCCTACAACATCAAGAAGCTGGTCGATTTCGGCTACCTGGAACAGGAGCGGGTCGAGCACGACCGGCGGTCGGTGCGCGTCAAGCTGACCGACAAGGCGCGCGACCTGGTCGCGCACATCCGCGACCTGGAGGTGCGCAACGCCGAGGCGCTGGCCGACGAGGGCCTGGAGGAAACCGACATCCGGGGCGCCTTCAAGACCCTGCGCCGCCTGGAGCGCACCTGGGCCGACTACGTCCAGTACGGCAGCTTCTGACTTCCGCCCGGCCCGGGCCTATTTCTCGATCACCTCGGCGCCCGCGTCGCCGCCGACGACCAGGCAATGGCAGAGATCGATGAACAGGCCGTTGTCGACCACCCCGGTGATCCGGTTCAACGCGTCGTGCAGGGCGCGCGGATCGGCGATGCGGCCCATCGCGCAGTCCAGGATCAGGTTGCCGTTGTCGGTCACGTAGGGTTTGCCGTCGGCCTTCCGCAGGCTGTACGAGATGCCCATGTCGGTCAGCCGGCGCGCGACCTGCCGGTGGCCGAACGGGACCACCTCGACCGGCAGCGCGAAGGCGCCCAGGGCATCGACCCGCTTCGAGGGGTCGATCGCGATCACCACCCGGTCGGCGGCCGAGGCGACGATCTTCTCGCGCAGCAGGGCGCCGCCGCCGCCCTTGATCATCTGGAATCCGGGATCGATCTCGTCGGCTCCGTCGACCGCCAGGTCGAGTCGCCCGGCGGTTTCGAAATCGAGCAGGCCGATGCCCAGCTCGCGGCACAGGGCGGCGGTGCGCTCCGAGGTGGGGATTCCGCTGATCCGCATCCCCGCCGCCACCCGCCCGCCCAGGGCGCGCAAAAAGAAGTTGACCGTGGACCCGGTGCCAAGGCCCAGTTTCATGCCGTCCTCGACCATCGCCGCGGCGGCGGCGGCGGCCTGCCGTTTCTTGAGATCCTGCGGATCGGTCATCCTTCGCGTCCTCCCCCTTGAAGCCCGGTCCGCAATCCAGTGTGGTGGAGTCGAAGCCCGCGACAGTGTTCGGGGCAAATTCCATGGCGAACTTCGACTGCAAAACCACACTAGAATCAGATTATTATCTAGTGTCCTCATCGAATCCGAAGTTCGAAAGCGCCTGCCAAATAATGCTCCGAACTTCGGGTTCGGGACACTAGCCGCAAACGACGGCTCGAACAAGTGCTCCCTGCGCCGCGCCGCCGACCGGCCGTGGACGCACGTCGGCCATGTGCAGGTATTTTGGGTGAAAATCGAAGCGGTTCGGACATAATGCCCGTTCGCGCGGCAACGACTCTCGGACAAGGAAAGACTCGAACGTGAAAGGACGGCCTCGAACCCTCGTCAGCGGACGCCCGGCTTTCGTGATCACCGCGATCCTGCTGATCGTCGGGTTCCTGGCGACCAGCCTCGCCAGCTACATGGTCTCCATGGCAACGGTGCGGCAATCGCTGATCACCAGCGATCTGCCGCTGACCTCGGACAACATCTATTCGGAAATCCAGAAGGATCTCATCCGGCCGATTTTCGTGTCCTCGGTGATGGCCAGCGACACCTTCCTGCGCGACTGGGCGCTCGACGGCGAGCGGAACCCGGCGCGAGTCATCAAGTACCTCGCCGAGATCCAGACCCGCTATGACGCGGTGACCGCGTTTTTCATTTCCGATGCCACCCGCAACTACTATCACCCGCGCGGGATCGTGCAGCGGGTGTCGCCCGAGGATCCGGAGGACGTCTGGTACTTCCGGGTGCGCGGCATGGCCGCGCCCTACGAGGTCAACGTGGACATGGACCAGGCCAACAACCGCGCCTGGACCATCTTCATCAACTATCGGGTGTTCGACTATGACGGCGCGTTCATCGGGGTGACCGGGGTCGGCCTGACGGCGGACTCGGTGCAGGCGCTGATCCTCGGGTATCGCGAGAAGTACGATCGCAACGTCTATTTCCTCGACCTGTCGGGCATCCTCCAGACCGCCATGGCCCCTGCCGACGACATCGGTCCGGTCGGCGATGTGACGGGCCTGGAGACCATTCGGTCCCAGATCGTCGCCGAGAGCAGCGGCAGTTTCGAGTACGAGTCCGACGGCCGGTCCTATCTGGTCAACAGCCGGTTCATCCCGGAGCTGAACTGGTTTCTGGTGGTCGAACAGGAGGTCGGCCGGGAAACGCGGGGCATCCGCAACACCCTGCTGCTCAACCTCGCGGTCTGCGCGGTGATCACCCTGGTGGTCCTCGCCGCGTTCCGCCTCACCCACGGGCGTTACGAGAAGCGGCTCCTCGAGATGGCGACCCGCGATCCGCTGACCGACCTCGTCAACCGGCAGGCCTTCGAGCCGGTATTTTCCCAGGCCCTGGCCCAGTCCAGGCGGAGCGAGGGGCGTCTGAGCCTGGTCCTGTTCGACATCGATCGCTTCAAGCGGATCAACGACGAGCACGGACACCTGAACGGCGACCGCGTGCTGCGCGCGGTGGCCGACCTGGCCCGCCACAACGTGCGCGAGGCGGACACGTTGTGCCGCTGGGGGGGCGAGGAGTTCCTGATCCTGCTGCGCGATTGCGACGTGCCGGAGGCGGCGCGGATCGCCGACAAGCTGCGCCGCGCGGTGGCGGAGGCGCCGCCCGCCGGCATTCCGGTCACGATCAGCCTCGGCGTGGTCGCCTGGCGGCCGGGCGAATCCGGCGACACGCTGATCGGGCGCGCCGACGACGCCATGTACCGCGCCAAGCGCAACGGCCGCGACCGGGTGGAGGTCGACTGACCGCCACCCGCGCCGGGCGGCACGGAAGCGCCGCTCCGTTCGCGACGCGAGCCATTGGTCCGGGGACTGCCGCCCGGCGACTACCAGTGGGACCCCGGGAGGCGGGACCGCAGTTTTCCCCGAATGTCCTCGGAAAACGTCACGCAGATTTCGGGCGGCATGTTCATCAGTATGTCTTTATGGACAGTTGCATACACATCGATGAGCTGTCCTTCGTCGAGCATCCGGCTTTCGGACTTCTCCGACATCTCAAGTGTATTGAGCAGGAAAAAGACATATTGGTAATAAACCTTTGTCTGCTCGGAGGTCAGGCTGCCGAGGCATTCCGGCGCCCAGTTCAACACGTAAGGATGATCTATTCCGATTCGAATGGAATCGAGGTGCGCACGGTACAGCATCATCGTCGCGTCTCGCTGCTGGCGCCTTAAGAAAAGAAGTATCGATACCGCCAATGAAAGGAGGGCAATGATCGCGCTGACGATCGATATGGTAATCGAGGCCATTTTTTCACCTTGCGGACGAGCGTTGAGGTGTCGGCGGTGCTGCTCCTGAACTCGCCTAGGGCCTGTAGACAATCATGTTGGGGCCTCGCGCGCGATCGCTCACAACGG
>JANQGL010000010.1 GCA_028277325.1 Magnetospira sp. | reverse complement strand
ACGTTGTGGGGGATCTTGCGCTTCTTGAGCAGCGCGGCGAGGAGTTCCGACTTCTCGATCGACACCGTGCCGACCAGGGTCGGCTGGCCGCGCCGGTGGCAGTCCTCGATCAGGTCGACGATGGCGGCGTTCTTCTCGTCGGCGGTGCGGTAGACCTCGTCGTCCTCGTCGACCCGGCCGACCGGCATGTTGGTCGGGATCTCGATCACCTCCAGGCCGTAGATCTCGGCGAACTCCCCGGCCTCGGTCATCGCGGTGCCGGTCATGCCGGCCAGTTTCGGATACAGGCGGAAGTAGTTCTGGAAGGTGATCGAGGCGAGGGTCTGGTTCTCGTTCTGGATGGCCACCTCTTCCTTGGCCTCCAGCGCCTGGTGCAGGCCGTCGGAATAGCGCCGGCCCTCCATCATGCGGCCGGTGAACTCGTCGATGATCACCACCTTGTTGTCCTTGACCACGTAGTCCACGTCGCGGGTGAACAGCTTGTGGGCGCGCAGCGCCTGGTTGGCGTGGTGGACCAGGGAGATGTTGTTGAGGTCGTACATGTTGCCTTCGGTGAGCACCCCGGCATCGCGCATCAGCGATTCGATGCGTTCGGTGCCGGCCTCGGTGAAGGTGATGCTGCGCGCCTTCTCGTCCTTCTCGAAGTCCTCGTCGGCCAGCGACGGAATCAACCGGTCGATGCGGGTGTAGAGGTCCGAGTTGTCCTCGGTCGGGCCGGAAATGATCAGCGGCGTGCGCGCCTCGTCGATCAGGATCGAGTCCACCTCGTCGACGATCGCGAAACGGAACGGCCGCTGGGCCAGGTCCTCGAGGCGGAACTTCATGTTGTCGCGCAGGTAGTCGAAGCCCAGCTCGTTGTTGGTGCCGTAGGTGACGTCGGCGGCGTAGTTGGCGCGCCGTTCGGCGTCCGACAGGCCATGCACGATGCAGCCCACGGACAGGCCGAGGAACCGGTAGACCCGCCCCATCCATTCGCTGTCGCGCCTGGCCAGGTAGTCGTTCACGGTGACCACGTGCACCCCGTCGCCGGTCAGCGCGTTGAGGTACACCGGCAGGGTGGCGACCAGGGTCTTGCCTTCGCCGGTCTTCATCTCCGAGATCATGCCCCGGTGCAGGACGATACCGCCCATCAGCTGGACGTCGAACGGTCGCTCGCCGAGCACCCGCCTGGCGGCCTCGCGCACCGTGGCGAACGCCTCCGGCAGCAGGTCGTCCAGGGTCTCGCCGTCGGCCAGCCGCCGGCGCAGCATCGGCGTCCGCGCCGCCAGGTCGGCGTCGCCGAGCTTCGAAACCTCCGGTTCCAGGGCGTTGATCGCGTCCACGGTTTTCCGAAGGCCGCGGACATACCGGTCATTGGCCGTGCCGAACACTTTACGGGCGATGGCGCCGAACATGGGGAAACCTCGGGGCTGTGTCCTGATCGTCGATACGCGGAACGCCGATCGCAACCGGCGTTCATGGTTGGCCCAAGAGATAGAGGGGGGGACCGATCCTGTCAACGACGGCCCCGGACCATTGGCGCTGGCCTTCCGACGGAATTCTTGATACCATGTCAAAACGAATTAGTTCGTTTTGCGATGCCAGGGCAGAAGCCCGGACCAAGGCGCGTGACCGACGCGCGGGCGCGTGTCCCTCAGAAGGAGGATTGAGCGATGAACGAGAGCACCATCGGCGGCCTGCCGAGTCAACAGGTGCAACCCAAGGGCGATGGGCGCGGCGTCCAGCCCCAGCCTGCCGAACGACCCGAGCTCGAGCGCCTGCAGCAGGAGCAGGCCAAGGAGTTGCAGAAGCCGGTCGAGAGCGAGCGGCAGAACAAGACCGGGGACCCGACCGAGGATCAGAAGTCGGGCGTGGTGGTCGACCTGAAAACCATTCCCCGCGCCGCCTTGCCGACGGTGACCGGGGTGTCGCCGGCGCGCGCCCTGTCCTATGCGGTGGCGGCCCTCAAGGTGGAACTGTCGACCCTGTTCGTGATCCTCGGCCAGACCGGGGAAACCTCGTCCGGCGTCGCCGAGAAGGTGGGCAACCAGATCGAGCAGGATGCGCTGGCCGGCGACGGCAACGGCGCCAGCGTGGTCCAGAAGGTCTCGCAGGCCCTCGATGGCTTCAACGCCCCGCCGATCACCACCACCAGCGGCGGCGCGGTGGGCGGCCTGGATTCGGTCGACGTGTCGATCAGCGTCCAGGACCTTCAGATCCGCCTCGGCGCCGCCGGGGCCGGGGTCGCGTTCAGCTACGGCGCGATCGACGTCAGCGTCGAGCGCACCGCCGGGGCGGTCCTGGCGAGCGGCGACCTGGCGGCCTATGCCCGCGAGATCACCGGCAGCGAGATCGATCTCGCCAAGGTGGAAAGCGGCCTCCTGTTCACCGGGTCCTCGGAAGCGGTGCGCTCGCAGGCGATTGCCCTGGGGACGCGGCCGGAGGTGGCGCGTGAACTGCCGCCGGCGGCGCGCGGCAACGAGCCGCAACGGGTCGCCACCTACGGCCCGCAGGCGGTGCGCCAGGATCAGCGTGGCGTCGAGTCCAGCCAGGAGCGCGACCTGAACGTCCTGCAGCGGCGGATCGACCAGGCGGTGACCTCGTTGCTGCTGGTCAACGGCGGGACGGTCCGCGAGGCCGAGGGCGAGAAGGGCCTGACCCTGCTCAGCCTGGACGCCGTGCGGCCGCTGTTCTCGCGCCGCGACGGTCAGGTGCAGCTGGCGCCGGGGTTGGTGCAGTTCGCGCAGGCGGCCGAACGGGCCACCCTGCCCAGGGATCGGGTCACGTCGAAGGATTTCGATACCCTCGCGTGACTGCCGGCGGCGGGACCTTATGCTCCGACCGGGCCTCCGTCGTGGTCCGGTCCGTTGTTTGGAGCCCGGCCCGACAGGGCCGCCGGTCGCGGCTGGTCGGAAGGAGAAAGGCGGATCATTTCGACCGGTCCGGACGACCGTCGTTCGAGCCCGCCCCACGGCTCCGCGCCGACCCGCCCGTCGCGCCGCCGGTCGGGGCCGAAGAACGTCTCCGTATCGACGAAGGTGCGCGAACTCTCGATGAGGGCGCGAATCCGCGCGTAAAGGTCGCGCGCGGTGAACGGTTTGGCCAGGTATTCGGTCACCCCGGCGTCGCGCGCCCGCAGCACCCGCGAGACCTCGGTATGTCCGGTGACCAGGATCACCGGAAGGAACCGGTCCGGACTGTCCGCGGCGCCGCGCAGCCACTGCACGAACGCCAGGCCGGTTCCGGACTTCAGTTCCCAATCGCAAAGCATGATGTCGGGCCGGAACGCGTGCAGCCGGTTCCAGGCCTCGACCGGAGTGGCGGCGTCCGCGATAAGACGAATGCCCAACTCTTCCAGGATCCCGCGCATGAGATGACGCATGATCGCGCTGTCGTCGACGATCAGGACCCGGACGGGGTGCAAAACGTATCCTGTCATCGGTTCATCGTCTGGGTTCCGCCGGAGCATCCGCAGGATACCATTTGATGTGCGGCATCGGAACCGAAAAAAACGGTCGTCCGCATGCCAACGCGAAGCCAAACGGCAAGCGGTTTCGTGTCCCGAAGCCGCTTGCCGGTGACGTCCCGATATGCTTCAGTCGCCGCCCGAACCGTATCTCGAGGGAGCGCCGCCCATGACATCCGTCCTGAAACCGATTCTTGCCGCCGGCCTCGTGGCGGTCGCCTTGGCCGGTCCGGCCGCCGCCCAGTCGCCGGACGACGCGGCCGGCGGCCCATCGCCGGACACCGTCCTGGCGCGCGTGAACGGGTCCGAGATCACCCTTGCCGACCTGCTGATCGCCCGCGAGCGGATGCCCGAGCAGTTCCGGCAGGTGCCGGTTCAGGCGATCTACCCGCTTCTGGTCAACGGCCTGATCGATTCGCGCCTCGCGGTCGCCGAGGCGCGGCGCCGGAACCTCCAGGACGACGACAAGGTGCGCGACCTCATGCGCCGGTTCGAGGATCAGGTCATCGAGCGCATCCTGGTCGAAACCTACGTGAACGAACACATGACCGACGAACGGCTGAGAGCCGAGTACGACAAGCTGGTCGCCGCCGAGCAGGGCAAGACGGAACTCCACGCCCGCCACATCCTGCTGGAAGACAAGGAAACGGCGGAACAGATGATCCGCCAGCTCGACGGAGGGGCGGAGTTCGCCGCCCTGGCCGAGCAGCATTCCACCGGACCGTCGGCGCCACGCGGCGGCGACCTCGGATGGCGGACCGAGGGCGAACTGATTCCGGAGTTCGAAACCGCGGCCAAGGCGCTGCCGCCGGGCACCTACACCAAGCAGCCGCTGCAGACCCGGTACGGCTGGCACGTGATCCGGCTCGAAGGTCTGCGCGACTCGACGCCGCCGACCTTCGAGGAGGCGGAGCGCGAACTGAAAATGCGGGTCACCCGCCAGCTGGCCGATCAGTTGGTGACCGAGCTGCGGTCCGGGGCCAGCATCGAGAGGTTCGAATTGGACGGCGCGCCGACCGAGTAGGGGGCGTCCGTCCGATGGCCGAACTGTCGCCGCTGGCGCCGGACCGGTTCCCCGATCTGCCGCCGCTGGCCGGGGTCCGGGTGGCCGCCTTCGCGGCCGGGATCCGCTACCGCAACCGGTCGGACCTGATGCTGATGCATTTTCCGGATGGCGCCACGGCGGCCGGCGTGTTCACCCGCTCGAAAACGGCCGCGGCGCCGGTCCTGTGGTGCCGCGAGGCGTTGCGCCGGACCGGCGGCCGGGCCCGCGCGGTGCTGGTCAACGCCGGCAACGCCAACGCCTTCACCGGGCGCTCCGGCGAGGAGTCGGTGGCCCGGGTGCGGGCCCGCTGCGCGGCGGTGCTCGGCTGTCCGGAGGACGAGATCTACCTCGCCTCCACCGGCACCATCGGCGAGGACCTGCCGGACGCACGGATCACCGACGCCATGCAGGGCATCGTCGACCGCCTGCCGGGCGGCACCTGGGCCGAGGCGGCGGCGGCGATCATGACCACCGACACCTTCCCCAAGGGCGCCACCCGGACCGCCGACATCGGCGGCGTCACGGTCACCCTCAACGGGATCGCCAAGGGCTCCGGGATGATCGCCCCCGACATGGCGACCATGCTGGCCTACGTGGCGACCGACGCCGCGGTGCCGGCGCCGGTCCTGCAGGCGCTGGCCGCCGAAACCGCCGAGCACAGCTTCAACCGCATCACCGTCGATTCCGACACCTCCACCTCGGACGGCCTGATGCTGTTCGCCACCGGCCGGGCCGGCAACCGGGACCCCGGCTCGGTGGACGACCCGCTGCTGGCCGATGTCCGGGCCAAGCTGCACGACCTGATGCTGGACCTGGCGCATCAGATCGTGCGCGACGGCGAGGGGGCGACCAAGTTCGTGGAGATCCGCCTCTCCGGGGCCGAGGACGACCGGGCCGCCAAGGTCCTGGCGATGGCGATCGCCAACTCGCCGCTGGTCAAGACGGCGATCGCCGGCGAGGACCCCAACTGGGGCCGCGTCGTGATGGCGGTCGGCAAGGCCGGCGAGGCGGCCGACCGCGACCGGCTGACGATCGCCATCGGCGGCATCGCGGTGGCGGCCGAGGGGCGCGCCGTGCCGGGCTACGACGAGGCGCCGGTGGCCGCCCACATGACGGGCCCGGACATCCTGATCGAGGTGGACGTCGGGATCGGCAACGGGCGCGCCGTGGTCTGGACCTGCGATCTCACCCACGACTACATCCGGATCAATGCCGACTACCGGACCTGATCCGGGCGGTTGCCTGGGGGCCCTGCCGCCGCACCGGAGGCAGCCCTTGCTGCTGGTCAGCGCGGTGGCCCTGCTCGACGCGGATTCCCGGGTGCTGCTGGCGCGGCGCCCGCCCGGCAAGGCGATGGCCGGCCTGTGGGAGTTCCCCGGCGGCAAGGTGGGTGACGGGGAAAGCCCGGAATCGGCCCTGGTCCGCGAACTGGACGAGGAACTGGGGATCGACGTCACCGAAAGCTGCCTCGCCCCGCTGACCTTCGCCAGCCATCCCTACGACGGGTTCCATCTGTTGATGCCGCTGTTCGTCTGCCGCGCCTGGCGCGGCACGGTCAGCCCGCGCGAGGGCCAGGCCCTGCGCTGGGTGCGCCCGGACCGGCTGGCCGGGCTGCCGATGCCGCCGGCCGACCTTCCCCTGATCCCGATCCTGCGCGACTGGCTGTAGACCGCTCCCGGTCCCGCATCAGTTGATCGGCTGCCAGCCGCTGCCGCTCGGCGGTGCCGGCCGGGCGGGTCCGCTCGGCGACGACGCGCCGCCGCCCGGCGCCTGGCGCGGCATCGGTGCCGGCGTCGCGCCGGTGGTCCGGCCGGGGTCGCGCTTGCACAGATGGGCGTAGGACTTGGAGCCGTCGTCCCACACGTGGGTGGTGTCGAGCGCCTGGAGCCGCGCATTCACGGTGAAGGTGAACCGGCCGTGGCCGATCTCCGGCCCGTTCCGGCCCTGGTACAGATGGAACCCGCCCGAGGCCTGGGTCCTGGTCGGGGCGATGGCCCGGAGATGATACCGGTAGGGTCCCGCGTTGGGCTGGAATCCGATGACCTGGCTGGCCATCCCGGCGCCGGTGATCTTCATCGAGAAGCGCCCCGATCGCCGCGACGTGCAGTTCCAGGTGCCGGCCCAGTTGTCGGTGGTCAGGGTTCCGGGCGGCGGCGGCGGCGGCGAGCCGCCGCAGATTCCGTCGGCGTCCGGCACCGAGCCGTCGGCGCAGGTGTCGCCGCACTTGAGGCCGGTGACGGCCGGCTTCTGGCCGACGTCGTAGATGGCGCCGTCGCCGATGTCGCGGGTCAGCACGGTGCTCGTCGTCGTCGACCACGCCTGCGCGGTCCCGTACCCGGTGGATCGGCAGAACGCCACCGCCGCCTTTTCGCCGGCGTCCCGGCCGGTGCACTGGGCGCCCTTGAAGCAGGCGCTCAGCGCGGTGCCGGAAATGGTCGGCGCGCCGCCGGGCAGGGCGGTGTTGGGGGTGGTGCAGGGATTGGCGCGCTGCACGCCCATTTCCTCGCGGCGGACGATGACGCCGAACCCGGTCGGGTTGGGACGGGTCAGGTGGTCCTTGATCCCGATGGTGGCGGCGGTTTGCGGGGTGGGCGCGGCGTGCGGGGTGAGGTCGATGTCGCGCAGGGTGCAGGTGCTGGACCCGTCGAACTTGACGACCGAATCGAAGCCCGCCTTCGACAGCCGTTTCTGGAGGTCGTCGCCGGTGCCGCTGGCCGCGAAGATCAGATAGGCCTGTCCGTCGCGGATGCCGATCAGGCTGTGGCAGGCGTCCTTGAACTGGCCGGTCGTCAGGCTGCCGCCGAACTTTTGCGGTCCGCCCAGGTCGGTCCACGGCTGGACGACGCCGTTCTCGATCAGCAGGCCGCCGCCGCCCATCGCCGCCCGCACCGCGTTGCCGACGTCGGGCGCGAACCGCCAGTTGAGGTCGTCGAGCTTGGTGCCGGCGGCGCGGCCGACGATCAGCGTGCCGTCGGCGCGGATCGCCACCGCGCCTCGGTAGTCCGCTTCCGCGGGGTACTTCGCGTGATCGGCGACGCCGGCCCGCACCAGCGGCCCGAGCGGCACCGCGTTGCCCTGTCGGGGGCCGACGAAGGTTCCGTTGGCGATGACGTCGTAGCCGCTGGCGCCGGTGGCCGAGTTGCCCAGCGGTTGCGCCGCCAGCTTGGCGTCGCGCCGGGCCAGCGGAAGCTCGGTGCTGGCGTTGAGGATGACCAGGCGGTCGATGGCGTAGAGTCGGAGGTTCTTGATGCAGGTCAGGCCCAGCACCCGCAGCGGGCGCTTCGACGGATCGCCGGACATGCTGTTGAGCGGGGTGAGCTTTTCCGGTCCCGGGTAGGAGGCGCCGGCCGCCATCGCCGCGGTCGGCGCGATCAGCAGCAGCGAACACAGACCCCATCCCCAAACCATGCGGCGCGCGCCGCGCGCGGTGGTCCGTACCATGGCCAGCCTCTCCCTTTTGCCCGGTCGGCCGAAGCATACCAGACCGTGCAACCGGCGGGAACCGGTTGGGCGGCGATCGAAATCGGGCGCTGGCCGGCGCGCCGACACGGCCGTTACGCCGCTTGACGAGGCCGCCGGATGTGGCGCACTGTAGTCGCCACATGGAAGCGGCCGCGGGGAAACCCGCGCCGCGGCCCCAGGAGCCAATCGGAACATGCGCCATGTCGTGGTGTCGGTGGGGGCGGAGGAGCCGCCGGAAACCGGCGAGGGCGGGGCGGCCGAACGACAACAAGAGACGTCAGCAAGACGGGCCGCGCACCAAAGGGAGGAGGTGCGTCGCGTGGACCAACAGAATCCCGGCGTCTGCTGGCGCGGACTGTCGAAGTGCGACCGGTGCGAGGTTCGCCACCTGGCGCTGTTCTCGGATCTCGAACTGGAGGATCTGCTGCTCAATCCGCTGCCGATCGACGACCTCGGGTTCGCGGCGGGACAGGCGCTGTATCGCGAGGGCGAGGATGGGACGTCCCTGTTCACCGTCCG
>JANQGL010000399.1 GCA_028277325.1 Magnetospira sp. | reverse complement strand
CGGACGTCCGCGCGGACGGACGTCCCGAGGGCGACTCCGGACGGCGCTGTCGGCGGGCCTGCGGCGGGTCGACAGCGCGGAGGACAAGGTTTGAATTTCGGCCTGAAGTTTCTGCAGATCCTGCTGCCGCCGGTGGCCGTCGCGGTGATGATCCTGTCGCTGACATCCGCGTACCTGGGCTACGTCGAGAGCCGCGATACCCTGGACGAACGGCTTGATGAGTTGGCCGCCCTTTACGGCGCCGCCCTGGTGACTCCGATGTGGAACCTGGACCAGGCGGATATCCGGCACCTTCTGGAGACCCTGGTCGCCGAGCCGGACGTTCTCGGAGCCGTGGTGCTGGCCCAGGACGGGCGGGTCCTGGCGCGGGTCGGCGAGACCGATCCGGCCAACGAAACCCTCGTCCGGCCGATCGAGCACCAGGGCGCGCTGCGCAGCCAGCAACTCGGCACCCTCGCATTCGGGGTTTCGCGCGATCGCCCGATGACGTCTTTCCTCGCCCAGATCACGAGCGACATTCTGATCCTCCTTGCGGTCGTCGCCGTCACCGTGGGCGCCGCCGCCATGGCCAACCGGGCGATCGTTCGCGAGCTTCGCAAGCAGGTGGACGAACGTACGAAATCGCTGAACCGGGAAGTCGTCGAACGGCGGCAGATCGAGAGCGAGCTGCGGGCCGCCAAGGAGGCGGCGGAAATCGCGAACCGGGCGAAAACCGAGTTCCTGGCCGCCGCCAGTCACGACCTGCGCCAGCCGCTGCAGGCGATTCAGCTTCTGGTCGGCGGACTCCACGACTCCCTGGGCACGGATGCCGGCAACGCGACGCGACTGATCGGCATGATCGAACGCTCGATCGGAAACCTCGGTCGGTTGCTCGATACCCTGCTCGGTATCGCGCGTCTGGAAACCGGGACCATCAGCAAGACCCTCGAACACTTTCCCCTGCGGTCGATCATCGACGACGTCGTCGACGCCGCGGCGCCGCTGGCCGACGCCAAGGGTCTCCGCGTCAGGACGGTGGCCACCGTCGCCTGGGTGCACAGCGACCGGGTGCTGTTGCGCCAGATCGTCGACAACCTGGTCCAGAACGCGATCCGCTATACCCAGCGCGGTCGGGTTCTGATCGGTTGCCGGCAGGTGGGCGAGAATCTGCGGATCGAGGTCTGGGACACCGGCATCGGCATTCCGCCGGCCGAGGTGGACCGCATTTTCGAGGAGTTCGCCCAACTCGACGGCCCGCTCCGGCAGGGACGCCTGGGGTTCGGGCTCGGGCTGTCGATCGTCCGCCGCAGCGCGCACCTGCTCGGGCATCCGCTCCATGTGCGGTCGGCGACCGACTCCGGGTCGGTGTTTTCGGTGACCGTCCCGCGCGGCGTCCCGCAACGGCGTCCCGCCGCCGCCCCCCGGGCGCCGGCACCCCCCGGTTCCGGGCGGGCCGAGGGCGCCGTCCTGGTGCTGGACGACGACGAGGCGGTGCGGGGGGCCACCATGGCCTTGCTCGAACGCAGCGATATCGCCGCGCTCGGGGCGGCGGACGCGGAGGCGGCCCTCGCCCTGGTGCGCGCGAACGGTCCGCCCGGGGCGGTCATCGTCGACTACCACATTCCGGGGCCGCGCACCGGGCTCGACGTGTACCGGGACATCGTCCGCGAGGTGGGATGCGAGGTGCCCGGCCTGATCGTGTCCGGCACCATCGTCCCCGACGTGCTCGACGAGTTCACGCGCAGCGGGCTGACGGTGCTGGCCAAGCCGGTGTCGCCGTCTCACCTCATCGAGGCGGTTCAGGCGCGGCTTTACCCGTGCCCGGAGGCGCATCCGACATCGGCGCCTCGCTGAGCCGCCACGCCCCCTTGCCGGCCAGCTTCGCCTCATACATCGCGCTGTCGGCCCGCTGCACGATGGCCTCCGGGCTCTCGCGTTGCGCCTTCGAGCCGCCGAACACCGCGACGCCCACCGAGGCGCCGATGGTGGCGATTCCCTGCGGCAACTGGAACGGCTCGCGGATCGTGACGACGAGCTTGTCGGCCAGGGCGGTGAGGCCGTCCAGGGAGTCGATCTCGTCGACCAGCAGGGCGAACTCGTCGCCGCCCAGGCGCGCCACCATGTCGTTCTCCCGGACCGAGGCGACGATGCGTTTCGCCACCTGGATCAGCAGGGCGTCGCCGGCGTCGTGTCCCATGCCGTCGTTGACCGCCTTGAAGCCGTCCAGGTCGAGGAACAGGATCGCGCCCTGTCGCTGGTTGCGCTGGCTGGCGGCCTGGGCGCGCCGCATCGACTCGAAGAAGCTGCGCCGGTTGTGGAGGTTGGTCAGGGTGTCGGTGGCGGCCAGCTTGGCCAGCCGGTCCAGGGCATCCTGACGGCGCTGGGTTTCGGTCCGGAACTTGCGCAGCACCGCGTTGTAGAAGGTGGCGATGCGCGATGCCTCGGTTTCCGGCTCCACCTCGACGTCGGACTTGAAGTTGCCGGTCTGGGCCTGACGGTCCATCTGCGTGATGAGGTCGAGCAGCGACGTCGACGCCGCGTGCTCGGCGACGTTGAGGCCGACCCGTTCGGCCTGCGCATCGACCCGAAACGAAAACATCAGATCCATGATCCGGAACAGGACATAGCTGACCACGATGGAGAACAGACCGACCGCCGCGATGCCGGCGGCCTGGACGCCCAGTTGGCCGATCCGGTCGCCGGCCGGAAGGTCGGCCGGTGACGCGAACAGGGCGACCGCCAGGGTCCCCCAGACACCGGCGAACAGGTGCGACGGCACGGCGCCGATCACGTCGTCGATGGAAAGGCGTTCGAGGAGGTGCAGGCCGAGCACCGAGATGATGCCGGCGCCGGCGCCGATCAGAAGCGAGTCCAGGGCGCCGACCAGATTGGCGCTGGCGCAGATCGCGACCAGCCCGGCCACGGTGCTGTTGACGATGGCGTCGACCCCCGGACGGCGGCTGATGATCCAGCTCACCACCATCCCCGCCAGCCCGCTGGCGGCGCCGGACAGCGCCGTGTTGGCGACGATCACCGGCACCTGTCCACTGAGCGCCAGGGTGGACCCGCCGTTGAATCCGAAAAAGCCGAACCACAACAGGAATACCCCGAGCACCGCCATCGGCAGATTGTGGCCCTCGATGCGATGGCCGTGCGGACCGAACCGGCCGATCCGCGGTCCGATGATCAGGATCGCCGACAGGGACACCCAGCCGCCGACGCTGTGCACCACCGTCGAGCCGGCGAAATCGACGAAGCCCATCCGGCCCAGCCAGCCATTGGCCTGTCCCTGGTCGATGCCGTTCCAGATCCAATGTCCGACCAGCGGATAGATCACGCCGGCGATCACCACCGTGACCGCGATATAGCCGACGAACCGCATCCGCTCGGACACCGCGCCGGCAATGATCGTCGTCGCGGTGCCGCAGAACATGATCTGGAAAATGAAGAAAGTGACCTGCTGCGGGGTCATCGTTTCGTAGGCGACCAGGCCCGGCAACCCATAGAGACCGTCCACCGTGGGGCCGAACATGATGGCGAACCCGAACAGGGTGAACAGAACGGCCGAGATGCAGAAGTCCACCAGGTTCTTGATCGCCACGTGGATCGAGTTCTTGGCGCGCACGAAGCCGCTTTCCAGGCAGGTGAACCCGGCTTGCATGAGAGCGACAAGGAAGCTGGCAACGAGAACCCACGCGATGTGCGGTGAAAGCGCGTCGGGTAGGGGCATGGTAAAGGGCTCGTTGCGTAGAAAGCGGTCAGACGAATCGCGTCGGGGCGATTTTGAACAAACGTTAGGCTATCACTTGGGGGGTGTCCAAGGAATGTTGCCGCGACGACGACAAGGAGTCGCGCTTCGGCGCGGCTTGTCGACGGATCGGTTCGGCGGGACCGCCGGTTACTCCCGCGCGTCCGGAAACCGCACCACGCGGTCGTCCTCGGGCGGCAAGCCGGCCAGCAGGCTTTCGCCGAGCAGCGTTTCCATGGCGGCGAGCACCCGGTCGAGAATCACCTCGGCATGGACGTGAAAGCTCTTCAGGGTGCAGGGGACCGGCGCATGCAGGGCGTCGCGCCCGTCGTCCTCGAACCCGCACCAGGCGGCCACCGGCACGTCGTTCAGCATCCGATCGACGATGATCCAGGCATCCGGCTGGATCAGAAGGTCCAGATGCCGCAGGCCGGGGATCGGCAGGCGCAGCGCCTTGCCGAGGCGCTGGCAGCCGATCCGGGCGCGGTTGAAATGGCGGGCCTGAACCGTGGCGTGGCGTTGTTCGAAAACCGGCATCTCCTCGTGGCGCCGGTACACGGGGTCAGTCTCCCGCCAGGTCCTGGTCCGGGTCCCAGCCGGCGGTGCGCGCCCGCGCCACCGCGGCAGCGTGGATTCGGTCGAACCGCTCCCGCAGGTCGGGCGGCAGGTTGCCGACCCGGAAGCCGTGTTCGGACCATCTGGCGTTGACCTTCTCCCACAGGGTCTCGATGCCGCGCGCCGTCCAGCCGGCGCAGGTTTCGGTCTCGTCGATCAGCCCGAACACCCAGGCGTCGCGGATGATCTTGCCGGTGTCGGTCATGCCGCCGTTGACGTCGTTGTCGATCCCCACGTAGGCCTTGCTCTTGTCGACGGCCAAGGCGCGCCTCCTATCGGGTCAAGCTGGCGAACAGTTGCGGCAGTTTCTCGGGCAGCCGCCGCACGTGATCGACCACGGTGTAGTTGTTCAGGCCGAAGATCCGTTTCACGTAGTCGTCGGCGTTGGGGTCGAGGGTCAGACAGTAGGCCATCACGCCGCGCGCCGCCAGTTCCTCGACCGCCTTTCGGGTGTCGTGGCGCAGGTGCTGCGGGTCGCGCTCGTCGATGTCGGCCGGCTCGCCGTCGGTCACCAGCAGGATCAGCTTGTGGGTTTCCGGCTGCCGCGAAAGGTGGCGGGCGGCATGCCGCAGGGCGGCGCCCATGCGGGTCGACAGGCCGCCCCGCATGCCGGCCAGCCGCGCCTTGGCCTCGTGGTCGAACGACTGATGGAAGTCCTTGAAGCGGTAGTATTGGACGTCGTGGCGGCCGTCCGACGCGAAGCCGTGCACCGCGAACGGATCGCCGATCCCGCCGATCGCGGTGGCGACCAGGGCCGCCGCCTCGCGGGTCAGCTGCAGCACCGTCTTGGCGTCCTCGCCCTCTTCGCCGTCCAGCGGCTCGTTGGTCGATTCCGAGAGGTCGAGCAGCACCACCACCGCCAGGTCGCGCTGCTTGATCACGTTGCGCAGGGTGATGCGCGGGCTCGGCTGCTCGCCCATGCGGATCGCCACCATGGCGTCCACCGCCGCGTTGAGGTCGATCTCGTCGCCGTCCTCCAGGTTGCGCTGCCGTTGCAGGCCCTGGGGTTGCAGCATGTCGATGATCTGCCTGATGCGCGAGGTGACGGGCCGGTGCTCGGCCAGGATGCGGTCGATGTCCTCGGGGTCGCCCTTCGGCTGCCGACGCTCGTAGACGGTCGCCCAGTCGGGGCGGTGCAACTGGATCTGGTAGTCCCATTCCTGGTAGTGGAACGGGTCCGAGACCGGCTCCTTGCCCTCCAGTTCGTTGATCGTGCAGCCTTCCTGATCGAGCCAGAACGGCGTCTGCAGGCGCCAGATCTCCTGCGCGTCGTCGCCGGCCAGTTCGCAGTCCAACTCGTTGGCCATTTCCAGCACGCTGACCGTCCTGCGCACCTGGCGCTGGGTGGCCGGGACGTAATCGACGCCGAGGTCCGCCTCGTCGAACGCCCAGACGAACCGGTTGTCGTCGCGATAGGGGATGCGCAGCGACTGCAGGACGCGCAGACTGGGCACGTCGCGTCGTCCGGCGTACAGGTTGAACAGGTCGAGTCCCAGGTGCCAGGAAAAATCGGCGTCGTCCAGGCGGGTCTCGATCCCGGCGTGGAACGTCTCGGCGATCGCGTTGAGTTCGGTGTCGCCGGTGCGCACCTTGGGGTCGAGCAGCATCAGGGCCAGCCATTCCAGGTCGGCGACCGTGGGGTGCACCACGCCGACCTTGTAGTCCATGCGCAGGAACGACCGCCACAGCTTGGCGAGGCCGGGGAACCGGCGGACCGCCTTGGCCTCGATCCGCGCGTCCTCTATATGGGCGATGAAGAACATCTGGGCCGGCGAAAGCTGCTCGGCCGACAGGCGCTTGCGGGTGCCGGTCATGTGGGCCGCCATGTGGGCGCTCATGGCCCGATAGAGGTCGAGCCCGCTCATCTCGGCGATCGGGTCGACCGCGTCCGGCAGGTGGACCACGTTGCGCTCCACGTAGGGCCGGAAGCCCTCGTAGTCGGCCGCCGTCGGGCGCAGGAAGAAATCCCGCCCCCACAGCGCCCGCAGATAGAAGTTCAGCTTGCGCTGGGTGTCGATGAACAGGGTGCCGCGCCGCTGCGCCTGCAGCATCGCCTGGCTGTCCTGGGTTTCCAGATTGAAATACCTGACCAGATTGTTGAGGTCGCGGCGGTAGGCCTCGGCCCCGAACATGGCCCACTTGCGCAGCCCCGACAGGGTCAGCTTGGACAGCAGTTCGTCGGTGTTGTTGAGCATCGGCCTCAGGCCGCGCGACGCCTTGGCCGAAAGCTGATGGACCAGGTTCAGGTAGCCGAGCAGCAGTTCGGCGTCGCCGAGCCGCCGGGCCGCCGTCGGCAGGCTGCCGAACAGCAGCGAGATCACCTCGCCGGAGGTCATCGAGGAAAGCTTCAGCGCCCCGGCGATGCAGTCCTCCAGGACGTCCTCGCCGCACTCGCGGACCACCAGCGGCATTTCCTGCAGATAGGTGATCACGAGATCGGAGCCGCGGCCCAGGCCGCACAGGCCCTTGGCTCCTTCCAGGTAGACATGCATGGCGGCCGGCGACATCACCCGCGAGGCCTCCTGGAAGGTACCTTCCAGGGTGTCCTGGACCTCGGGGGCCACGTCCTTGAAACAGACCTCGTACTCGTTCAGGTCGATACTCATGCGGCGACACTCCTCGCGCGGCGGCGCGGCTATTAGGAGACGAAGAAGGTGGCGACGGCGGCCTCCAGGGTCTCCCGCATGTCGGGATCGTCGGTCAGCGGGGTGACCAGGGTCATCGAGCAGGCCAGGGCCGGGTCCACGCCTTCGGCGATCATCTGCCCGGCGTAGACCAGCAGGCGGGTCGAGATTCCTTCGTCCAGGCCGTGACCCTTGAGGTTGCGGGCCCGATGGGCGATCTGCACCAGCTTCTCGGCGATCTTCGGATCGACGCCGGCCTCCTTGGCCACGATCTCCGATTCCACCTCGGCCTCCGGGTAGTCGAACACCAGGCCGCCGAACCGCTGCTTGGTCGACTGCTTGAGGTCCTTCATCAGGCTCTGGTAGCCGGGGTTGTAGGAGATCACGAGCTGGAAGTCGCCATGCGCCTGGATCAGTTCGCCCTTCTTGTCGAGCGGCAGGGTACGCCGGTGGTCGGTCAGCGGGTGGATGACCACCGTGGTGTCCTGGCGGGCTTCCACCACCTCGTCGAGGTAGCAGATGGCGCCGATGCGGGCGGCGGTGGTCAGCGGCCCGTCGTGCCACTTGGTGCCGTCCTTGTCGAGCAGGAAGCGGCCGATCAGGTCGGACGCCGTCATGTCCTCGTTGCAGGCCACGGTGATCAGCGGCCGGCCGAGGCGCCAGGCCATGAATTCCACGAACCGCGACTTGCCGCAGCCGGTCGGTCCCTTGAGCATCACCGGCATGCGCCGGGCATAGGCCGCCTCGTAGAGCGCGACCTCGTTGGCCACCGGCCGGTAGAACGGCTCGTTGGCGATTTTGTACTGTTCGATCAGCGGGTCGGACATGCTGGATGTCTCCGTGTTGGACGAACGCCCGGTCCCCGGTGGGTCGGGGCCGGGCGTCGTCGGCACAGGTCAGAGGGTAGGGCGAACGCCCGGCTGTCACACGGCCTTGCCGCGGAACACCACCATTTCGGCGCCTTTCGACTGCGCGTAGTTGTCGTAGCCGACCAGCCGCACGTGGTTGTTCGGGTGCGCCTTGTGGCAGGCTTCCGTCTCGGCCAGGATGGTGTCGACGTCGGTCTCGCCGAACATCGGCAGCTTCCACATGTACCAGTAGTGGTCGAAGGCGTTTTCCGGCTCGGTGTGCTCGACGGCCGGGTTCCAGCCCTTGCTCACGATGTAGTCCACCTGCTTGCGGATACGGTCGGCATCCATCTCGGTCAGATAGGAGAAGGTCTCGAACTTGCGACTGGTCGCGTCGCTCAGGCTCGACTTGTAGTCCTGCATGTCACTCATGATCGGTTCCTCTTCGGTCTCCGTGGCGCGGCCCGCGGCCGGCCCGGAACTCCCCCTCGGGGGGCGCGGTTCCCGGCAAGGGCCGCCCCCGTCCGCGAGCGGCGGAAGCGGAAGCGGCCGGCGCCGAGGAGCGCCCGTGCGGATGGTCTTACTTGTGGGCGACGTCGAGCTTGTCGACGGTGTCGAACTCGAACTTGATCTCCTTCCAGGTCTCCATCGCCATCTTGAGCTCGGGGCTGCTCTCGGCGGCCTTGGTCAGGACCTCCTTGCCCTCCTTCTCGATGGGGATGCCCTGGTTGCGGGCCTCGACGCAGGCTTCCAGCGCCACGCGGTTGGCGGCGGCGCCGGCCGCGTTGCCCCACGGGTGGCCCAGGGTGCCGCCGCCGAACTGCAGCACCGAGTCGTCGCCGAAGATGGTCACCAGGGCCGGCATGTGCCAGACGTGGATGCCGCCCGAGGCGACGGCGAAGACGCCCGGCATGTACCCCCAGTCCTGATCGAAGAAGATGCCGCGCGAGCGGTCTTCCTTGACGTAGCTCTCGCGCAGCAGGTCGATCCAGCCCAGGGTGGCGGCGCGGTCGCCCTCCAGCTTGCCGACCACGGTGCCGGTGTGCAGGTGGTCGCCGCCCGACAGGCGCAGCAGCTTGGCCAGCACCCGGAAGTGGATGCCGTGGTGCGGGTGGCGGTCGATCACCGCGTGCATGGCGCGGTGGATGTGCAGCAGGACGCCGTTGTCGCGGCACCACTGGGCGAGGCCGGTGTTGGCGCACCAGCCGCCGGTGATGTAGTCGTGCATGATGATCGGGGCGCCGATCTCCTTGGCGTATTCGGCCCGCTTGTACATCTCTTCCGGGGTCGGCGCGGTGACGTTCAGGTAGTGGCCCTTGCGCTCGCCGGTCTCCGACTCGGCCTTCTCGATGGCCTCCATGACGAAGTCGAAGCGCTGGCGCCAGCGCATGAACGGCTGCGAGTTGACGTTCTCGTCGTCCTTGGTGAAGTCGAGGCCGCCGCGCAGGCATTCATAGACGGCGCGGCCGTAGTTCTTGGCCGACAGGCCCAGCTTCGGCTTGATGGTGCAGCCGAGCAGCGGGCGGCCGTACTTGTTCATGATGTCGCGCTCGACCTGGATGCCGTGCGGCGGGCCGTTGCAGGTCACGACATAGGCCATCGGGAACCGCACGTCCTCCAGACGCAGGGTGCGGACCGCCTTGAAGCCGAACACGTTGCCGACCAGCGAGGTGAACACGTTGACCACCGAGCCTTCCTCGAACAGGTCGAGCGGGTAGGCGATGA
>JANQGL010000378.1 GCA_028277325.1 Magnetospira sp. | reverse complement strand
ACGCCCACCTGGGGGTGGTCCACTGGCGCCGGCTCGGTCTCGCCGGGGACGGCGGCGAGGTCGTCGGCGAGGACCGGATGGTCGGCCGTCTGCCGGCGGCACGGGCGACCATGCGCCTGCGGTTCCATCTGCATCCCGACGTGGTGGCGGTGAGCAGGGGCGACGGCGTCCTCCTCGCCCTGCCGTCCGGCCGCGCCTGGCGGTTCGCCGCCGCGCGCCCGCCGCGCCTGGAGGCCAGTGTCTATGCGCCGGCCTTCTCGGTCCTCCGCAAGGCCCGGCAGATCGCGGTCGACGCCCCGGTGGGAGCGGACGGCGGCGGCGTGGAATGGCGCCTCACCCGGCTCTGAAGATCGCTTGCCCGGCGCCGCCGCGCGGGGGTAGAAGATCGCATGTTCGCCGGGTCCGACTTTCTCCTGTATGCCGCCGTGCCGGTTGCCACCTGGGCCGCGCTGGCGATGGTCCGCGGTTTCCTGGCGCGGCGCGCCCTGCTCGACCATCCCGGCGCGCGCAGCAGCCACGCGGTGCCGACGCCGCGCGGCGGCGGCCTGGCGGTCGTACCGGTCCTCGCCGCCGCCTGGGTCTGGGTCGGGGTCGACCGCGGATGGGAGACCTCCTGGTGGGCGGTCCCCTTCGGCGCCCTGGCCCTGGCCGCCCTGTCCTGGTGGGACGACCTGCGCAACCTGCCGGCCTGGCCGCGCCTGCTGGCCCACCTGGCGATCGCCGGCGGGGTCCTGGCGGTGGCCGGGCCGGTTCGGCTGGGCGGCGATCTTCTGCCCGCCTGGCTGGCCGTCGCCCTCGCCGTCCCGGCCTGGGTGTGGTTCATCAACCTCTACAATTTCATGGACGGGATCGACGGCATCACCGGCGTCGAAACGGCGACGCTCGGCTTCGGCGCCGCCCTGGTGGCGGCGGCGGCGGACCTGTCGCCCGGGCTGGAGGCCCTCGGCTTCACCTGCGGCCTGGCGGCGCTCGCCTTCCTGGCCTGGAACTGGCATCCGGCGCGCCTGTTCCTGGGCGACGTGGGCAGCGTGCCGCTGGGCTTCCTGCTCGGGTTCCTGCTGATCCGCCTGGCCGCCGAGGGCCAGCCGGTCCCGGCGGTCATCCTGGCGGCCTATTACCTGGCCGATTCCGGGCTGACCCTCCTGCGGCGGGCGATGCGCGGGCACAACCTTCTGGCCGGGCACCGGGACCACTTCTACCAGTTGGCGGTGCGCGGCGGCTGGGGCCACGACCGAACGGCCCTTGCGATCGCCGCCGCCAACGCGCTGCTGGTCCTGCTGGCCCTGATCGCGATCCGGTTTCCCTTGCCGGCCCTCGCGGCGGCGGCTCTGGTCACCGCGGCCACCCTGTACCTGCTGGCGAAACCGTTCCGCGCCGGCAACGGACGCGCGCCGTGAACATCCTGTTCATCACCGAGAACTTCCCGCCGGAGACCAATGCCGCCGCGACACGGGTCTACGAGCGCGCCGCGTACTGGGTGGGCTGGGGGCACCGGGTGACGGTGCTCACCTGCGCCCCCAACTTCCCGCATGGCCGGCTGTTCGACGGCTGGCGCAACAGGTGGCTGCAAAGATCGGAAATGGACGGCATTTCGGTCGTCCGGGTGAAGACCTACATCGCCCCCAACGCGGGCCGGGCGCGGCGCATCCTGGATTTCATGAGTTTCGGGGTGATGGCGGTTCTGGTCGGACTGGGGCTGCGTCGCCCCGACGTGATCGCCGCCACCTCGCCGCAGTTCTTCTCGGCCGTCGCCGGGTGGGCGCTCGGCATGGTGCGGCGGCGCCCGTTCGTGTTCGAACTGGGCGACCTGTGGCCGGCGTCGATCTCGGCGGTCGGCGCCATGCGTCCCAGCCCGGCCCTGCGCGCGGTGGAGAAGGTGGAGCTTTTCCTGTATCGCCGATCAGCCTGCGTCGCCGCGCTGACCGAGTCGTTCAAGACCAACCTGGTCGGGCGCGGGATTCCGGCCGACAAGATCGCGGTGGTGCTCAACGGGGTGGACCTGGATCGGTACGGGCCGCGTGACCGCGATCCGGGGTACGACTCCCTGTGGCGGCTTGAGGACCGCTTCGTGATCGGCTACGTGGGCACCCACGGCATGGCGCATGCGCTGACCAACGTCCTGGACGCCGCGGAATTGTTGCGATATCGTGACGATATCCGGTTCCTGCTGGTCGGGGCGGGAGCGGAGCGCGATGCGCTGATCGCGATGGCCGACCGGCGCGGCCTCGGCAACGCGGTGTTCGGCGCGCCGCAGCCGAAGGCGGCGATGCCGGCGGTATGGAGCGTCTGCGACGTCGCCCTGGTCCACCTGAAAGACGCGCCGGCCTTCGCCGACGTGATCCCGTCGAAGATCTTCGAGGCCATGGGCATGGGCCTGCCGGTCCTGCTCGCGGCGCCGGACGGCGAGGCGCGGCGCATCGTCGAGTCGGCCGCGGCGGGACGCTGGGTGCCGCCCGAAGACCCGGCGGCCCTGGCCGCCGCCTGCGTGGCCCTGGCCGACGATCCCGAGGCCCGGCGGACCCTGGCCGACGCCAGTCTTCGGGCGCGGCGCCTGTACAGCCGCGAGCGCCAGTCCCGACGCATGCTGGCGGTGCTCGATGTCGCCGCCAACGGACGCGGCCGCCGGGTGGCGCGGGAGAACCTGCCATGAGCCGGGTCCTGGTCACCGGTGCCGACGGCTTCGTCGGCGGCGCGGTCTGCCGGGCCCTGACGGCGCGCGGTGACGCGGTGGTGGAAGCGACCCGCGCCACGGTGGGCGACATCGGCCCCGAAACGGACTGGACGCCGGTCCTGGCCGGCGTCGACGCGGTGGTCCACCTGGCGGCCCGCGTGCACCGGATGCGCGACACCGCGGCCGACCCCCTGGCCGAGTTCCGCCGCGTCAACGTCGCCGGCGCGCGACGCCTGGCGGTTCAGGCGGCGGCCGCCGGGGTGCGCCGGATCGTCTTTGCGAGCAGCATCAAGGTCAACGGCGAACATACGGAAACCGAACCCTTTTCCGCCAGCGACCTGATCGATCCCCGCGGCCCTTACGCGGTTTCGAAGGCGGAGGCGGAGGCGGCCCTGTGGGAGATCGCGAAGACCCGCGCGCTGCAGGTCGCGGTGCTGCGGCCGCCGCTGGTCCACGGCCCCGGGGTGCGGGCCAACTTCCTGGCCCTGCTGCGGCTGATCGACCGCGGACTGCCGCTGCCGTTCGACGCCCTGCGCAACCGGCGCAGCCTGGTCGCCCTGGACAACCTGGCCGACGCCCTGCTGCGCTGCGTCGACCACCCGGCGGCGGCGGGCCGGGTGTGGCTGGTGCGCGACGGCGCGGACCTGACCCTGCCGGAGCTGGTCCGGGTCCTTGCCCGGGGCCTGGAGCGCCCGGCCCGCCTGGTTCCGGTTCCGGATTGGAGTTTGCGGGCCGCCGGACGGGTCCTGGGACGACCGGACGCGGTGGCTCGGCTGGTGGAGTCGTTGCAGGTGGACGATTCGCCGCTGCGTCGCGACCTGGGCTGGACGCCTCCGGTGCCCCCCGAGGACGCCCTGCTCGCCACCGCCGCGTGGTACCGGAGGCACCATGGCTGAGAAACGGAAGTTCCATTTGGGACGGTTGCGGCGCGGCTACGTGGTGTTCCTGCACGACATCGTGATGGCCGCCGGCTCCTTCGCCCTGACCATCTACCTGCGCACCGGCGACGACTTCCACGACGTCTGGCGACACGGCCACGGCGGCGAGGCGATGGTGATCTTCGCCGTCGTCTGCGCGGCGGTGTTCTGGACCATGAACCTGTACCGGGGCATCTGGCGCTACGCCTCCCTGAACGACCTGATCGCGATCGCCAAGTCGGTGACCCTGGCGATCCTCGTGTTCACCGCCATCATGTTCCTGTGGACGCGCCTGGAACTGATTCCCCGCTCGCTGCCGATCCTCAACGGGTTCGTGCTGCTGGCCCTGCTCGGCGGGCCGCGGTTCCTCTACCGGCTGGCCAAGGACCGCCGGATCGACCTCAGCGAGGCCGGCAACCGGCCGCCCGTCCCGGTGCTGCTGGTCGGCGCCGGCGACGGGTCGGAGCTGTTCATCCGCGCCCTGCGCGGCGGAGCCGAGACCTATCGGGTGATCGGCATCCTGTCGGAAACCCGCGGCCGGGTCGACCGCCAGATCCACGGGTTCCGTGTCCTCGGCACCCTGGAGGACCTGGAGCCGGTGGTGGCCCCCATGGATCCCGACGACCGGCCGCAGAAGCTGATCGTCACCAAGGACCAAATGGACGGCGCGCGGCTGCGGGCGCTGCTCGACGAGGCCGACCGGCTGGGGCTCACCATCGCGCGGTTGCCGCGCCTGACCGACCTCAAGAGCGGCGTGGCCGATCGCCTGGAGGTGCGGCCGATCGACGTGGAGGACCTGCTGGGCCGGCCGCAGGCGACCCTCGACCGGGACTCCATGAAGGCCCTGGTGGCCGGGAAGCGGGTGCTGATCACCGGCGGCGGCGGCAGCATCGGGTCGGAGCTGGTGCGCCAGGTTTCCGACCTGGCGCCGGCCGATCTGGTCCTGGTCGAGAACTCGGAGTTCGCCCTCTACCGGATCGACCAGGAGCTGGAGCGCCGCCACCCGGACCTGCCGCGCCGCGCGATCCTCGCCGACGTGCGCGACCGGGCGCGCCTCGACCGTCTGTTCGCCGCCGAGTACCCGCAACTGGTGTTCCATGCCGCCGCCCTCAAGCACGTGCCGCTGGTCGAGGCGAATCCGGGCGAGGGGATGCGCACCAACGTGATCGGCACCCGCCACGTGGCCGACGCCTGCGTCGCGCACGGGGTGGAGGCGATGGTGATGATTTCGACCGACAAGGCGGTCAACCCGTCGAGCGTGATGGGGCTCACCAAGCGGCTGGCGGAGCTGTACTGCCAGGCCCTGGACTTGGCGCATGGCGGTGCCGGCACCCGGTTCGTGACGGTTCGTTTCGGGAATGTTCTGGGTTCGACCGGCTCGGTGGTGCCTTTGTTCCAGAAACAGCTGGAGACCGGCGGCCCGCTGACCGTGACCCATCCGGAGATGAAACGGTATTTCATGACCATCCGCGAGGCGGTCGAACTGGTCATCCAGGCGGCGGCGCTGGCCGAACGGCGACGCGCCGAAGGCAAGATCATGGTGCTCGACATGGGCGAGCCGGTGCGCATCGTCGACCTGGCCCGGCAAATGATCCGGCTGGCCGGCCTGCGCCCGGACACCGACGTGAGGATCGTGTTCACCGGCGTCCGCCCGGGCGAGAAGCTGTTCGAGGAAGTCCTGCACGGATCGGAAAACCTGCTGCCGACCGAACACCGGAGCATCCTGATGGCGGCGCCCCGCCCGGCCGAACTCGACCGCCTGCGCCAACGGCTGGCCGATCTGGAGGCGGCATTGCAGAACGATGACGTTAGGAATATATTGAATGCCGGACGCGACCTGGTTCCTGAATTCCGTCCGGTGGCGCCAGCGCCGGCGGACGTGGAGCGTTAGGGGCCAGCAACGCAAGGGAGGGACGATACGAAATGCCGGAGGACGGGGAGGTCAAGGTCGGAATCATCGGCTGCGGAGGCCGCATGGGGCGGATGCTGGTGCAGACCGTGGTCGCCGGCCAGGGGGTGGCTTTGGGCGGCGGCAGCGAAACGGCGGCGAGCCCCCTGGTCGGCCGCGACTGCGCGGAGGTGGCGGGCCTGATGCCGGCCGGCCTGCCGATTACCGACGACAAACGGACCCTGTTCGCGCAAATCGACGTGGCGATCGACTTCACCGTCGCCTCGGTCGCCGCGGCGCATGCCGGCCTCGCCGCCGAGACCGGCACCGCGCTGGTCCTCGGCACCACCGGCCTCGCCCCGGATCAGCAGGCGGTGGTGGCGCAGGCGGCCAGCCGGGTGCCGATCGTCCAGGCCCCCAACTTCAGCCTCGGCGTCAACCTCCTGCTCGCCTTGACCGAAACGGTGGCGGCGACCCTGGATGACGGTTACGATATCGAAATCCTCGAAATGCACCATCGCCACAAGGTCGACGCCCCCTCCGGAACCGCGCTGGGACTCGGACAGGCGGCGGCCAAGGGACGCCGGCAGAAACTGGACGCGGTGGCGCAGAAGGTCCGCGACGGGCATACCGGGCCGCGGCCGCGCGGCGGCATCGGCTTCGCGACCCTGCGCGGCGGCGACGTGGTCGGCGAGCACACGGTCATGTTCGCCGCCGAGGGCGAGACGATCAGCCTCACCCACCAGGCCCGCTCGCGCGCCGTGTTCGCGCAAGGCGCGGTGCACGCCGCGGCATGGTGCGTCGGCAAGCCGCCGGCCCTCTACTCCATGCGCGACGTGCTGGCCATCGACTGACCCGCCGCGCAAGGTTCGCACGACCGGCATTGCATTCCCGCTCGGGACCGGCTACAGCGGATTCACGCGTTAATCGGATCGCCAATGCCATTCCAATTAAACGTGATTTACGCTTAGTGCACCGACTCCGACAAAAGGTGCACCTTTTGTCGGCCCGGCGCCCCAGTCAAGCATTTGTTTGTGCAGCGATTCACCAAACGAATGTCGACCTTC
>JANQGL010000343.1 GCA_028277325.1 Magnetospira sp. | reverse complement strand
GTGAAGGGAGCCGCCGGCGAATCGAAGGCATCGGCGCCGAACCGGCGGAACGGCACGTCGACCAGGCCGCGCCCCATGTCGAGACGCAGCGCGACGGTGTCCTGCAGCCGGAAGGTCGCGGTGATCAGCCGGACCCGTCCACCCTGCCCGCCGCTGCGGCCGGCCGACAGGGACGGCGGCAAGGGCTCCACCACATGGGAGAACGGCAGCCCCGCCTGAACGGCGCCGGCCGGCCGGTCGAGCACGATGCGGCCGCCCACGACCACCCGGTCCGCAGCCGGCTCGCCGTCGGCCAGGATGCGGACCGTGCGACCCTCCAGGTGGTCGAGTCCGTCCCAGGTGTCGGTGGCCGGATCGGCGCTGCCGACCAGCGCGGCGTCGGTCGCCAGGTCGGCGTCGAAGCGCTCGATGCGCGGGCTTCCGTCCCGTTCGACCAGCACGTAGACCGCGTCGCCGATCGCCGCCACCGAGCGGAACAGGCCGTCGGTTTCCTGGGCGCTCCAGGCGGTGACCTGCTGGGTCCGGAACAGGGTCAGGGTGGCCAGCCGGCCGTCTTCCTGCGCCATGTGCAAACGGCGCCCGTCGGCCTCGAAGTCCATGTCCACGGTGCGCCCCAGCAGATGGCTGGCGAGCATCGCCAGATCGCTGGCCTGGTAGGCCTGTTCGATGTCGGCGAACAGGAACTCGCGCAGTTCCGGGGCGCCGCGCGGCACGAACAGGGTGGCCCCGTCCACGTCGACCGGCGGCACCGTGCGGTCGACCGGCGAGCCGATCCGCGTCTGCCGTTTGAGCTGCAGGTTCTCGGGCGTCAGCGGATCGCCGGTGACCATCCATTCGGCGCCCGAGGTGAACACCTGCAAATGGCGCCCGGAGAACACCGCGCGGATGGCGTTGACCTGATCCGACAGGATCGCGAACTCGATCGCCTCGTCGTCGAGGCCTTCGCCGAGGTCGAAGTTGAACAGATCGGAGGACTTGGACATCCACAGCCGGTTCGGCAGGTCGCGCGACCCGCCGATGACCAGGCGATCCTGATGGAAGCACAGCGACACCGGCCAGCCGCGCAGGGACGAGAACGCCGGCTCCTCCCAGTCCTTGGTCGGCTGGGCGGAGGCCAGCGCCTCCTTCACCGTCGCCGTGACCTGGGTCGCCGAAACGTAGGCCGTCACCTCCACCTCCTTGTTGGCGAGGCGCAGGCGCAAACCCGCATGGGCGGGATCGAACACGTCGGCCGAGGCGGTCAGGGTGACGCTGGCCCCCTTGCCGGTGCCGCTGGCGGCCAGGGTCACCTGGTCGGCGGCGAACTTGTGCATCGGCTGCTGGACGCGGTCGTAGCTTTTTTCGTCGTCCTGCTGGTCGAGGAAGGCCCAATCGGCCAGGGTCCACGCGGTATGCCCGGTGCGGGTGATCTTCTTCGGCGGCACATCCGGATGCACCACCAGGAGGGTGTCGGCGCTCTGGGTCCAGTTGATCGACGCCAGCTGCGCGGCCGTCCACGGGGTGTCGAGGACGCACTGCCAGACGCCGTCCCGGTAGACGTCCAGCTTGCCGTCGCTGAACGCCAGCAGGTAGATCTGCTCGGTATTGAATTCGAAGGCGATCAGGCGTCCCGGCCCGCGCGCGCTGTCGACATGGCGCAGGCCGTGGCGACGGACCACGCCGCCGGTCGGGAACACGAACGCGTTGCGCAACCGGCGCGCGCCGTTGTCATAGGCCCGGAGATCGCCGCGCCCGAGCAGGCGCGGCGCGATCTCGCCGGCCGCGAAGCTGGTCTTGATGATCTTGACGATGGCCATCAGAGGCGGGCCCCGATCAGGGTGTAGTCCTCGAACCGGGCCGGCGTGTCCTGCTGCGCGTCCACCGTCTTGGCGGCCGCGTACTCCTTTTCGGCCTGCCGCAGCAGGGCCTCGGAGCGGGTCGTGCTTTCGGTGATCGGAATGCAGAACTCGGCCGCCAGGCGGGCGATCAGGGCCTGGTCGAAGAACGGCGGAAAGGTGCTCTCGTCGGGCCGGAAGATATAGGTCAGGACCACCGACCCGCTGTCGGTGTGCAGGCGCCGCTCGGCGATCCGGTAGCTGAGGCCGCGCCCGGCGCCGGCCGGACCGGCCGACAGCACGCGCAGGAAATCGGCCGGCAGTTGAAAGGCGTTGGCGAAGTCGGCCACCGGCGCGGCGCTCAGCATGGGCAGTTCCCGCTGCCCGGTCGCAAAGCTCCACGGATAGGCCGACAGCAGGGCGTCGCGGGTGCTGGGATACAGGTTGGCGGCCACCTCGCTCTCGGCGGTGCCTTCGTCGAACGAGGCGATGCCGCGGGCGCCGATCTTGAGCAGGGCGCGCGCGCAGAGGGCGATCGCGGACAGGGCCATGGGGGCTCTCCATTGAAAAAAGAAAAAAAACGGCTCCCGGCGAAAACCGGGAGCCGAAGGTGCGGAAGGACCGACTTGGATCTTCTTTTGCAGCCGCCCGCCGGCGGTCCCGGTCAGCGGCTGTCGGTGCCGCCGAACACGGTGAGGTTGTCCACGTCGACCGCGCCGTCGCTGTTCGCGTTGATCACGAACACGCCGGCCGCCGGGGTGCCGTCGGTATCGGTATTGGCGAGGATCATGTCGCCGACCCGCAGCATGTCGGCCGCGTCGTTGAAGTAGTCGGCGGCATCGACCACGGTCGCCGCGTCGGGCGTGACGTAGTGCCACAGCGTGAAGCCGTTGGCGTAGGCCAGCACGCTGAGGTTTTGGCTGTCGTAGGCCATGGGAAATCTCCGGATGTGGAACTCGGGAAACGGACGGATCAGGATTCGAGGCAGGGCAGGCGGACGACGCCGCTGGCGTCGACCAGCGCCGCGCCCATGCTCATCATGTTGTTGACGAAAAACGCCGCGCGGTCGCCGTGCCAGGTGAAATCGGTCTTGATGTCGTGACCGATGGCGTGGCCGACCGCCGTCTTGTGGTACCAGAAGCAGTCGCGCACCGAGGTCTCCAGCGGCAGCCCCGAATGCGGCATCCACAGGGTGCCGAGCCATTTCTTGGCCTGGGTGCCGCGCCACGGCAGGTCGTCGGGACCCACGTAGTCGGCGTTGGCGAACTCCTCGATCGCCAGCAGGTCCGACCACTGGCGCCAGCCGACCACCGCGTAGCGGTCGCCGTCGTCGGGCACGTCGGCCCCGCCCAGCGCCTCGAACGCGGCCAGCACCTTGTCCTTGGTCAGCTTGGTGCCGCCGTCCAGGGCGTCCTGCACGGACTCGGAGTCCAGCGCCTTGATGATCAGCTCGTCGGCCTTGCGGCCGAGCGCGTAGGCGCCGGCGCGGGCGGCCACCGCCCGCTCGTCGTGGTTCATCTTGATCTCGTCCAGCTTGTCGATCCACTCGCCGGCGTAGTAGTCCTCGAGGACCACCTCGGCGGTGCCGTGGTCGAGATTCATCACCGGCACCTTGCCGTGCCGGGCCTTGGTGGAGGCGCCGCCGCGCCCGACCTTCTGGAATTCGAAGGTCGAGCCCTGGACGTTGTTGCGCGTCCGGACGGTATTGCGCAGCTTGGAGCCCATGCGCTGGAACTCCTGATGCACCTCGGCCGAGTATTGCTTCACGAAATGGGTGTCGACCGTCACGGTCATCGGTTGTTTCTCCTCGACTGTCGGGGAACGGGATGGCGGGTTCCGACGCGCCGGGCGGCGGCGTCGCCCGCGGGATCCGCGCGACGGTCGCGCGAACCCGGTCGCGCGGCCCGGCAAGTTGCCGGGTTGTCGCGCGAAATAGGTGAAATACATGAAAAACGGTGATTAAAAATATAAAAACACAAAAGATTAGCATTTCACCCGAAGGGGTTTATAATGCGTGCACAGGAAAATCATCTCCGGATCGCCAACCCCGCGATGGACGCCCGAGCCGATCATTTCCATCCGCACACGCGGGCCGCGCAGGCGGACCCGTCGGAGGCGCGCGCGCGACAGCTTCAGCAGGACGCAAACCACCTGTTCACCCTGTGTCTCGACGCATTCGACGCATTCGGCGTGTTCGAGCGACTCCCCGAGCTGGCCGAGGATATCCGCGTGCTGTCGCTCAATGCCGAGCTGGCGGCCAATCGGGCCGGTCACCGGGGAGCCGGGGTTCGGGTCCTGACCCAGTACACGCGCGAACTGGTGACCCGGCTGACCGCGGCCCAGAACGTGATGCGGCAACTGCGCGAGAGGGTCTACATCCAATCGGCCGGGGCGGCGACGCGGATCGTGTGCCTGCGGGTGATGGACCGCGCGGTGGCCCTGGTGGACCACCCGACCGAACCTCGCGCCGAGGGCGGCGCGCGCCATATCCGCCAGGTCCGCACCGACTGCCTGACCGAGGTGGTGGCCTGTCTCGACACCATGGTCGAGAGCGTCGCCGAGTTGGTCAAGGAATCGAGCGTGGTCGAGGACGTGACCGCGCAGTCGTCCAGCATCGCCACCAACATCGCCATCGAGGCGGCCTCGGCCGGCCCCTACGAGGCCGAGTTCCGGCAGGTCGCCGAAACCATGCGGCGCTACATGGACAGCCTGAAATCGCTGCTGACCGACGGCAGCCAACGGGTCCGGCTGGCGTCCGAAGCGGGCCAGGCGATGCACCGGAAGACCGTCGCCTGGCATGGCGATTGACGACGTGAACCGGGGAGCGGCACCCTCATGATGAACTGCGTCACCTTGTTTCGGGACGGCGATCACCGGTGGATGGTCTTCGGGCAGGATCCGGCGCGCCCCGACGGCATCATCGACACCAACCAGGTGGTGATCACCGCCGGCGGCAACAGCGCGATGCTCGATCCCGGCGGCCTCGAACTGTTCCCGCACATGCTGGAGGCGGTGACGGCGCGGATCGACATGGACTCGGTGCGCCACGTCTTCTTCTCCCACCAGGACCCGGACATCTGTTCGTCGCTGCCCCTGTGGCGCCAGGTTTGCCGGCCGGACGTCAAGGTCTACGTGTCCTGGATGTGGACCGGCTTCGTCAGCCATTTCGACCGCGAGACCGAATTCGATCCGATTCCCGACGAGGGCGGCACCATCCGCCTGTCGCCGTCGGTGCAGCTGGAGATGATCCCCGCCCACTACCTGCATTCGCCGGGCAACTTCAGCGTCTTCGACCCGGCGGCGCGGATCCTGTTCACCGGCGACCTGGGCGCCTCGCTGGGCCACGAGGACCCGCAGGGCACCTACACGGTGGACGATTTCGATGCCCACGTGCCGCTGATGGAACCGTTTCACCGCCGCTGGCTGGGGTCCGCGGAGGCCCGCGACGCCTGGGTGCACCGGGTGGCGACGCTCGACCCGAGGATGCTGGTGCCGCAGCACGGCCTGGTCATGAAGGACGACCATGTGAAACGGTTCCTGGACTGGCTGGGCGGCCTCGACCTGAGCGCCGGGATCGATGCCGTCTGGGGGCCCGGCGGGCCGCCGGCCAAGGCCGCCGATCAGCGTTCGCCGCGGTAGAGCGGGGCCAGCAGCACCGCCATTTCCGGCCCGAAGGCCTTGGCCAGCAGGTGCGCCACGCGCGGCGTCACCGCGGCGTCCAGCTCGTCCAGTTCGGCAAAGGTCAGGTTGCCGAGGGCCTGCATCACGGTATCGCGGAGGGAAGACTCGTACATTGCGGGGATTCCTTATCTGTTCGGACGATGGGAGGGGGCGCCGGCCGCCCGGAGAGGGCACGGGCGGCCGGCGCCCCGGACGGGGGAGCGGCGCGGGGCGCGCGCTCGACCCCGTCGAACGCAGCCGGCGATCAGTCGGGGTACAGGCGCTTGAAGCCCTCGGTGACCCGCGCCACGTAGTCCGCATCGTGGTCGCGCCAATAGCGCGGGTCCTCCATCATGCGGCGCAGCTGGGCCTCGCCGGCCGGCGGCGCCGCCAGACCGCCGTCCCCGGCCAGTTCCGGCTCGGCGCCGCTCATCATGCGGTAGAGGGCGAGCACGCCCTCGTAGTCGCGGCTGAGCGCCCGGAAGGTGCCGGCCGGCAGATGGGCCCGTCCCCAGGCGGTGAGCTGGCGCGCCGTCTCGCGCCACTTGTCGGCCCCGCCGAACCGGTCGCACAGCCGCTTCACCTGATGCTGCGCGGCCTCCTCGGCCAGCAGCTCGCGGACCGCCGGGATCACCATCTCCTCGGCCAGGTCGTAGACCAGCTGCGCCTGGCCCTGGGTGAACCCGGCCGCATGCAGGCGGGCGTTGACCGCCGCATCGGACTCCAGGCCGGACGGGCGGCGGACGATGCGGTAGCCGTCGGACGTGTCGGGGACGCCGCCGGAGGCCAGGTGACCGAGCCGCCGTTCCAGGTCGAGGTAGGATTTCAGCAATTCCTCGACCCGCAGGCTTTCGCGCTGCGGGTCCCAGAACTTGGCCGGCACGTGGCGCGGCGGACGGCGGCCGGACGCGGACGCCGGCCTCGGGATGGTCTCGTTCATCGCGATGGTTCCTTTCACGTGTAAGGGAATGTTGCCGCTCAGACCCCGCGGCCGCGCGCCGCGAGGGCGGTCATGTGGGCCACCAGATGCCGCTGGCCTTCGAGGTGGCGCAGGGTGTCGACGGACGCCGCGGGACCGAGTGCCCGGTCCAGGGTCGCGGCGCGCAAATGGGCGAGGACGCGCCGCCCCTCGGGGGTCCCGAAGCAGCGCGCGAAGTCGCGTTCCAGGTCCGACCGCCCGGGGTCGGGCGAGGCGGCCTCGGACCGGCCGGCCGGCGGCGCGAACCATCCCCAGCCGACGTCGTCAGAAGACATCGCCCGGGCCTCCGGCCGGCGGCGCGATCGGTGCGATGTCGGCCGGCGGCATCAAGAGTTCGTCCGGCACCCCGAACGCGCGGGCCAGCCAGCGCGCCGCGGCCTCGGCGTCGACCACCGCCGCCGCGGCCGGCCCCAGGCCCTGGAGGCCGTCCAGCCACAGGGCGACGTTGCGCGCCGCGTCGCGCGCCTGGTCCTGGGCCAGGGGCGACCGATAGCGGATCACCGCCTGGCGGCCGTCGAGCCGCAGATCCGGCCATTCGCCGCGCCGCCGCAGGATCGCCCGGGCGCGCAGAATCAGCGGATTGAGCAGTTCGGACTGCAGCCGGCCATAGGTGGCGCCGAGCAGCCGCGACATGTCGGCCGCCCGCTCCAGGACCTCGGTCGCGGTCATCCGCGACCCCTCCGGCGGACCCAGCTTGTCGGCCAGGAGGGCGCGCCGGATGTTGGCGCGCAGGCTTTCGAGGACGACCTGCGAGGTGTCGAGCTGTCCCGGCGGGGTGAGCGGGGTGAGGCCGGCCGAGCCGACCGCCTTGGGGATGATGGTGCCGGGGACCAGCTTGATGGTCGCCGGGTTGAGCACCCCGTCGTCGTCGGCCTGCCAGATTCCGGTGACCGCGATGGAGGCGTTCTTGAGCACCAGCTCCACCACCTTGTTGGCGGTCTTGATGTCGGGCAGCGCCTTCATCACCGGCGAGCGGCCATAGTCCTCGCCCGGCGACTTGATCCAGCGGAAGGCGATGAACGGCGACTGCGCGAAACGGCCGCGCCGCAGCACCGACGCCGCCGGATCCGGCGCGGTCTCCAGGATCGCCAGATAGGACATCGCCCCGCCGTCCGGACTCACCGCCTCCACCACCGGCGCCCGGGCCTCGGGATCGGTGGTCAGGCGGCGCGCCAGCTCCGGCGGCAGGTCGCTCCCGGGGAACCGGGTGCGCATCTGGTCGGCGGTCAGTTCGCTGCGCCGGAACGCGGTGTCGAGGCGGCCGGCGCCGGACTCCTCCAGCACCACCTGACCCAACGGCACGGCGGTGAAGCGGAACGCCGAGGCCTCGCCCGGCGGCGCCTCCTCGAACAGCAGACAGGCGGTGCCGACGGTCACCAGGTCGAGAAAGCTCTGGTGCATCTCGACCGCGAAATTGGAGCGGTCGAAATGGGTCCTCATACGGCGCGCCGCCTGCTCCAGATCGGACTGCACCGACCCCGTGCCGTCGGCCTCGGCGCCGGCCTCGAATCCGAACCATTGGCTCCCGGCCGGCGTCAGCAGGGCGAGCAGCGCGGCCGCGAGCTGGTCCACCGCGTCGGGCGCCGTGGCGTCGAACAGGCGGTCGGTCTTCTTCTCGCCGCCCGCCCGCTCGACGATCGCGGAATCCCGCAGCGGCAGGGCATAGTCGTAGCATTCCTGCCAATGCGCCTCCCAGACCGCGCGCCGCTCCTTGGCCCGTCGGTAGCGGTCGAGCACGGCGTCCGGCGTGACCTCGGCCATGGCTATTCTCCCAGCAGGGTTTTGCCGGCGAGGTTGCCGTCGGACGCCAGGAGGCCGCGCTCCGAGGTGACCACGGTGCCGGCGCGGCCGCGCCGCCGCCGCTCCATGGCGCCCAGTCGGGCCTCGCGGGCCTCGGCGTCCGGATCGGCGGTCGGTGCCGGCTCGGTGTAGGGGGCCGGCGGAGCGGAGGGGGAACTGAACAGGCTGGCCATGGCGCTCTCCATCGCAGGGGTAAGGGGTTTCTTCACGGCAAGAACGCCCCGGCCGGGGGCGGCTCGGGGCGTTGCGGACACACGTCGGGTGGTCGCTGACTCAGCTTATAAACCTTTTTTGTTCTCTTTTGCAAGCAAAAAATAAGGAAAAATATCTTTTTTTACGTATTTATACGTATTCCGTGTCGCAAGGAGACGGTTCCCCGGCACCGCAAAGTCTGCTATGCCCGCACCGCAACGGAACGGAGGCCGGTCATGAAATCTCTTTGGTCCGACGGCGACGCGCAGGCGGCGGTCGCGCGCTACGGCACCCAGGGCATCAACGCCGACTGGGCGCTGCGCACCTATACCACCCGCCTGCTCGGCGGAGTGCCGGAGTTGGTGCTGCACGGCGGCGGCAACACCTCGGTCAAGACCGAGCTGGACGACCTGTCCGGGGCGCCGGTGGAGGTCCTCTGCGTCAAGGGATCGGGCTGGGACATGGGGAGCATCGAGCCGGCCGGCCTGCCGGCGGTGCGTCTGGCGCCGCTGCGCGCCCTGCGCGGCATCGCGGCGATGACCGACGAGGAGATGGTCAACCTGCAACGGACCAGCCTGATCGACGCCGCCTCGCCCAACCCGTCGGTGGAGACCCTGCTGCACGCCTTCCTGCCGTTCAAGTTCGTCGACCACACCCATGCCGACGCGGTGGTCGCGCTGACCGACCAGCCGGACGGCGAGGCCCGCGCCCGCGACCTGTTCGGCGAGCGGATGACGGTCCTGCCCTACGTGATGCCGGGCTTCTACCTGGCCCGCGACGGCATGCGGGCCTACGAGGACAAACCGGACGCCGAGGGCATGATCCTGGTCAAGCACGGCATCTTCACCTGGGGCGAGACGGCGCGCGAGGCCTACGAGCGGATGATCGAGATGGTCTCCCTGGCCGAGGCCGAGTTGGCGCGCGCCGGGTCCCGCGCGTTCGTGGCCGGGGGCCTGCCGGCCGCCATCGCGCCGCCGGCCGAGGTGGCGCCGATCCTGCGCGGCCTGGTGTCCGAGGACCGGGGCGACGACGCCGAGCCGAAGCGGATGCTGCTCGACTTCCGGACCGCGCCGGAGATCCGCGATTTCGTGAACGGCGACGACCTGGCCTCCTACGCGCGGCGCGGCACGGTGACCCCGGACCACGTGATCCGCACCAAGCCGAAACCGCTGATCCTCCCGGTCCCGGAAGCCGGCCGCCTGGACGACTTCGCCGACCGGGCGCGCACCGCGCTGATCGACTACATGGCCGACTACCACGCCTATTTCACCCGCAACAAC
The DNA here is from genome assembly GCA_028277325.1 of Magnetospira sp. Classification (GTDB taxonomy): domain Bacteria; phylum Pseudomonadota; class Alphaproteobacteria; order Rhodospirillales; family Magnetospiraceae; genus JANQGL01. The sequence continues at coordinate 6,627 of JANQGL010000343.1, read as the reverse complement.
GCGCGCCACGACGGCGCCAAGACCGAACTGGACCTGATGCCGCGCATCGTCCTGGTCCCGGGGCTCGGCCTGTTCGGGCTCGGCCAGTCGAAGGCGGGCGCCGGGGGGACCGCCGTCCTGGCCGAGGCCAACATCCGGGTGATCGCCCAGGCCGAGGGCCTGGGCCGCTTCGAGCCGATCCCCGAGGAGGACCAGTTCGACATCGAGTACTGGTCGCTGGAACAGGCCAAGCTGGGCAAGGCGGCCGAGAAGCCGCTGGCCCGCCAGGTCTGCCTGGTCACCGGCGGCGGCTCCGGGATCGGCGCCGCGACCGCGCGTGCCTTGGCGGCCGAGGGCGGCGAGGTGGTGGTGCTCGACCGGGACGGCGACGCCGCCGCGACGGCGGCCAAGGAGGTCAAGGGCCTCGGGATGGCCTGCGACGTCACCGACGGCGCGGCGGTCGAGGCGGCGGTCGCCAAGGTCTGCGAAACCTACGGCGGCCTGGACGTCCTGGTGTCCAACGCCGGCGCCGCCTGGCAGGGCCGGGTCGGCGAGGTGGACGAGGCCCTGCTTCGGCAAAGCTTCGAGCTGAACTTCTGGGCCCACCAGCGGATCGCCCAGGCGGCGGTGCGGGTGATGACCCGTCAGGGCACCGGCGGCTGCCTGCTGTTCAACACCTCGAAACAGGCGCTCAATCCGGGCCGGAACTTCGGCCCCTACGGCCTGCCCAAGGCGGCGACCCTGTTCCTGATGAAGCAGTACGCCCTCGACCACGGACGCGACGGCATCCGCGCCAACGCGGTCAACGCCGACCGAATCCGGTCGGGCCTCCTGACCGACGGCTTCATCGCCGAGCGGGCCCGGGCGCGCGGGGTGAGCGAGCGCGACTACATGGCCGGCAACCTGCTGGCCCGCGAGGTGACGGCGGACGACGTGGCGGCCGCCTTCGTGCACCTGGCCAAGGCCCGCAAGACCACGGCGGCGGTGCTGACCGTGGACGGCGGCAACATCGAGGCCTCGGTCCGCTGAGCGCAACTCCCGAGGGCGCGCATCGGACGGCTCCGTCGGCGGCGGCCGGGCTCAGCGCAGGGTCTCGGCGAAGAACTCCAGGGTGCGCTCCCAGGCCAGGTGCGCCGCCGCCTCCCGATAGGCCGCCCGGTGGTCGCAGTTGAAGCCGTGCCCGGCCCCCGGATAGAGGTACTGGGTCACGTCCGGATAGGCCGCCGCCACCGCCGCCCGGTTGTCCGGCGGGATCAGGTCGTCGTCCTCCCCGTAGTGCAGGATCACCGGGCACCGCGGGGTCTCGGTGTCGATGAACTCCGGGACGTGGCGGCCGTACCAGCCGACCGCGGCGGCCACCGTGTCGATCCGGCAGGCGGCCAGGAAGGCGGCCGAGCCGCCCCAGCAGAACCCGGTGACGCCGACCGCGAGCCCGGGCGCCGCCGCCTCCGCCGCCGCCGCGATGTCCTGCATGGCGTTGTCCCAGCCCAGCTTCTCCACCAGCGCCCGGCCGCGCGCCAGTCCGGCCTCGTCGTAGCCCAGCTCGACCCCCCGCTCGACCCGGTCGAACAGGGCCGGCGCCACCGCGGTCCAGCCTTCCTGGGCGAAGCGGTCGCAGACCTCGCGGATGTGGACGTTCACCCCGAACACCTCCTGCACCACGATCACCGTGCCATAGGCACGGTCCTCGGGTTCGGCCAGATAACTGGACAGCGCATGTCCGTCGGCGGCGGTCGCGTGCAGTATCGTTCCCATGCCATCCTCCCAAAATCGCCTCCCCGGAAAGATTGGAGCACCCGCGGCCGGTCGTCAAAGGAACTCGTGCGGGGGCACCAGATGCGCCGCCACCCGCCGCGCCGCCGCGTCCGGCATTCCGCGCACCGCGGCCGGCCGACCCCCGTTGCGGCCGCATCGCGTCCGGGCTTGGTTCACGCCGGCCGGCGCTTGACGCCCGCCGACCCGCCTCCTACCTTGCGCCGCGTTGCAACCCCGGAGACCCCCGATGACCGACGACCTGCGCGACCTCGCCCGGACCTCCAACGCCTGGCCCTTCGCCGAGGCGCGCGCGGTGGCGAAACGGGTCGGCGGCCGGGTGCCGGACAAGGGCCACGTGCTGTTCGAGACCGGCTACGGGCCGTCCGGCCTGCCGCACATCGGCACCTTCGGCGAGGTGGCGCGCACCACCATGGTCCGCCACGCCTTCGAGGTGCTGACCGGGCTGCCGACCCGGCTGATCGCGTTCTCCGACGACATGGACGGCCTGCGCAAGGTGCCGGACAACATCCCCAACAAGGAGATGATGGCCGAGCACCTGGGCAGGCCGCTGACCAGCGTCCCCGACCCGTTCGGCACCCACGAGAGCTTCGGGCACCACAACAACGCCCGCCTGCGCTCCTTCCTCGACCACTTCGGGTTCGACTACACCTTCCAGAGCGCCACCGAGTCGTACCGCGGCGGCGCGTTCGACGCGGTGCTGCTGCGTCTGCTGGACTCCTACGACGCGGTGATGAAGGTGATGCTGCCGACCCTGGGCGAGGAGCGCCGGGCCACCTACGCGCCGTTCCTGCCGCTCTGCCCGCGCACCGGCAGGGTGCTGCAGGTGCCGCTGCTGGAAACCCGGCCGGCCGACGGCACGGTGGTCTACGCCGACCCGGAGACCGGCGGCACGGTGGAGACCCCGGTCACCGGCGGCCACTGCAAGCTGCAATGGAAGCCCGACTGGGCGATGCGCTGGACGGCGCTCGGGGTCGACTACGAGATGTCGGGCAAGGACCTGATCGATTCGGTCAAGCAGTCCTCGAAGATCTGCCGCATCCTCGGCGGCACCCCGCCGGAGGGGGTCTCCTACGAGCTGTTCCTGGACCAGAACGGCGAGAAGATCTCCAAGTCGCGCGGCAACGGCCTGACCATGGAGGAATGGCTGGCCTACGCGCCGCCGGAGAGCCTCGCCCTGTTCATGTACGTCAAGCCGAGGACCGCCAAGCGGCTGTACTTCGACGTCATCCCCAAGACGGTGGACGACTATCTGGCGCACCTGGAAACCTATCCGTCGCAGCCGCCGAGCAAGCGACTCGACAATCCGGTGTGGCACGTTCACGGCGGCGAGCCGCCGCACGAGACGGTGCACCTGTCGTTCAACATCCTCCTGAACCTGGCCTCGGTCTGCCATTCCGAGGACCGCGCGGTGCTGTGGCACTACATCGGCCGCTACGCCCCCGGGGCGAGTCCGCAGACGGCGCCGACCCTCGACCGGCTGGTCGGCTACGCGATCAACTACTATCGCGATTTCGTGAAGCCGGCCAAGACCTACCGGGCGCCCAGCGAGGCCGAGGCGGCGGCCCTGGGCGACCTGGCGGCGACCCTCGAGTCGCTCCCCGACGGCACCCCGGCGGTCGACATCCAGACCCAGGTCTACGAGGTGGGCAAGCGGCATCCGGATACCTTTGCCGACCTCAAGGACTGGTTCAAGGCGCTCTACCAGGTCCTGCTGGGCCAGGACCAGGGGCCGCGCATGGGTTCGTTCATCGCCCTCTACGGCCGCGCCGAGACGGTCGATTTGATCCGCCGCGCGATGGCCGGCGAGGACCTGTCGGCCTGAGATCCGGCCGGCCCGGTTGCGTTTTCACCTCGCGGTAACAAATTGGCGCTATGAGTCGGACTCCGCAGCCCGACTCCCCTCCGCAACCGTCGAGAGCCGCATGCGTAGCATCCTTTTCCTGTGTGTCTTCTGTCTCCTCCCGGCCGGCGCCGCGCGGGCGGCCGGGCCCGATCATCTGGCGACCCATGGCGCGTGGAGCGTGTTCGTCGCCGGCGAGGGCGATTCCAAGGTCTGCTACATCGGCGCCCTGCCCGAAACGTCGGAGGGGGATTACACCCGGCGCGACCCGACCAGCGTCTCGGTCAGCCAGCGGCCGGGCAAGAAATCCTTCGACGTGGTCCAGGTGGTGGCCGGCTATACCTACAAGGCGCGCAGCGAGGTGACGGCGACCGTCGGCAGCGACACCTTCACCCTGTTCACGGTCGACGACTCGGCCTGGACCCGCGACGCGCGCACCGACGCCAGCCTGGTGAAGGCGATGCGGGCCGGCCTGGAGCTGGTGGTCAAGGGCACCTCGTCGCGCGGCACCCTGACCGTCGACACCTATTCCCTGAAGGGCTTCACCGCCGCGCACCGGGAGTCACGCGCCGCCTGCGGCCTCGAGTAGCCGGTCCAGGTCCAGGCAGGCCTCCAGCCGGTCGGCCAGCCGGTCGAGCGCCGCGTCCACCGAGTGCTCGAACCGCAAGTCGGAGGTCCGGCCGGGCCTGAGCCGCGCCAGGAAGCGTCGCCGGAACGCGTCGCCGGCGAACAGCCCGTGCAGGTAACAGCCGGCGACCCGTCCGGTCTCGGAGACCGCGCCGTCGAGGTGTCCGTCGGACAGCCGCAGCCAGGGACGGGCCATGCCCGGCCCCTCGGTCCGCCCCATGTGCATCTCGTAGCCGCGCACCGGGGCGCCGCCGGCGATCTCCACCCCCTCGGCCGCGCGCAGGGTCTTGTCGCCGCCGATCGTCGTTTCCAGGTCGAGCAGGCCGAGCCCCGGCAGGTCGCCCGGCGGCCCCTCGATGCCCTGCGGGTCGGCCACCCGGCGGCCCAGCATCTGATAGCCGCCGCACAGCCCGACCACATGGCCGCCGCGCCGCAGGTGACCGGCGAGGTCGATGTCCCAGCCCTCGGCGCGCAGCAACGCCAGATCGGCCAGGGTCGCCTTGCTGCCCGGCAGGATCACCAGGTCGGCGTTCCCGGGCAGGGCGGACCCCGGCGGGACGATCTCCACCGCCACGTCGGGCTCGGCGATCAGCGGGTCCAGGTCGTCGAAGTTGGCGATCCGCGACAGGCGCGGCACCGCCACCCGGATCGCCCGCCCGCCCCCTTCCGGGCGCCGGTTGTCCAGCGCCATGGCGTCTTCCATGGGCAGCCGCGCCGCCTCCGGCAGATAGGGCACCACGCCGGCGCAGGACAGCCCGGTTCGTTCGCGGATCACGTCGATCGCCGGGTCGAACAGGCCGACGTCGCCCCGGAAGCGGTTGATGACGTACCCGATCAGCAGCCGCCGCTCGGCGTCGGGCAGCAGGGCGTGGGTGCCGACCACCGAGGCGATGACGCCGCCGCGATCGATATCGGCAACCAGCAGCACCGGCACCCGCGCAGCCGTCGCGAATCCCATGTTGGCGATGTCGGAGTCGCGCAGGTTCACCTCGGCCGCGCTCCCCGCCCCCTCCACCACCACCAGGTCGGCCTGCGCCCTCAGGTCCGCGAACGAGTCCAGCACCGTGCCCAACAGGCGCGGCTTGAGGGCGTGGTAGTCGCGCGCCGCGGCGTTGCCGACCACCCGGCCGCGCACCACCACCTGGGCCCCGACGTCGGTCTGCGGCTTCAGGAGAACCGGGTTCATGGCGCTGTGCGGCGCCACCCCGCAGGCCCGCGCCTGCAATGCCTGGGCGCGGCCGATCTCGCCGCCGTCCTCGGTCACCGCCGCGTTGTTGGACATGTTCTGCGGCTTGAACGGACGCACCCTCAGACCGCGCCGGGTCCAGGCGCGGCACAGGCCGGCGGCGAGCAGCGACTTGCCGACGTCGGAACCGGTGCCCTGGAGCATCAGGGCGGCGGTCATGTCAGTATTCCACCCCCGGCTGTGCCTTGACGCCCTGCTTGAACGGGTGCTTGACCAGCCTCATCTCGGTCACCAGGTCGGCCGCCTCGATCAGGGCCTCCGGCGCGCCGCGCCCGGTGCAGACCACGTGGCTGTCCCCGGGCCGGGCGGCGACCGCGGCGAGCACCTCGCCGATCGGAAGCATGCCGTACTTCAGGGCCACGTTGATCTCGTCCAGCACCACCATCCGGCAGTCCGGGTCGGCGATCGGGCCGCGCGCCACCTCCCAGGCGTGGGCGGCGGCGGCGAGGTCGCGTTCGCGATCCTGGGTCTCCCAGGTGAACCCCTCGCCGAGCGCGCGGAAGGTCAGGCGGTCGCCGCCCAGGTCTTCCAGGATACGGCGCTCGGCGGTGTCCCAGGCGCCCTTGATGAACTGCACCACGGCGGCCCGCATGCCGTGCCCGAGGCAGCGCAGCACCATCCCGAAGGCGGCCGACGACTTGCCCTTGCCGGGCCCGGTATGAACGATCAGCAGGCCCTTCTCCAGGGTCTTGCGCGACATCATCTTGTCGCGGTTGGCTTTCTTCTTGGCCATCCGGGCGGCATGCCCGGGGTCGGTTTCCTCGGCGAGCGGGGCGTCGGTCATGGAATCGATCTCCGGTTGCTCTGAACCGCGGCGCCTCAAGACAGGCCATCCGGCGCGTTGCGGTAGGCGTCGTCGCGGATTCTCAGATCCTCCTTTTCCATGTGGTGGAGGATCCAGTACTTCAAGAATCCGGCCAGGCCTTCCACGCCGTCGTCGGGGACATGCCGCCAGACCACGCGCCGGAACTCGTCGAATTCGCGCAAGAGCATCCGATGCATGCCCCGATGGCCTTCGAGGTGCGGATAGCCGAGGTCCCAACATGATTGTCTACAGGCCCTAGTGCAGCGATCCAAACGAAAGATTCGGGCGAAGGTCGACATTCGTTTGGTGAATCGCTGCACAAACAAATGCTTGGCTAGGGCGCCGGGCCGACAA
>JANQGL010000279.1 GCA_028277325.1 Magnetospira sp. | reverse complement strand
GGCCGACGCCTACCGCATCCAGGTGGGCGCGCTGCGCGACGAGGCCAAGGCGCGCCAGGCCTGGGCCGACCTCCAGGCGCGGCACGCCGACCTGCTCGGCGCGCTGCGCCCGGACATCGAGCGGGCCGACCTCAAGACCCGGGGAATCTACTACCGGGTGCGTGGCGGCCCGCTGGCCGACCGGGCGGCGGCCAAGACCCTGTGCGAGCAACTCAAGGCCCGCAGGGTGAATTGCCTGGTGGTGGCGCCCTGATCGCCGGATCGCCGCAACGGAGCCGCGCCATGCCGTCCCCGCCCCTCGCCGCGATCTTCGGCTGCGCCGGTCCCGTGCTGACGGAGTCGGAACGGGCGTTCTTTCGCGACGCCGATCCGCTGGGGTTCATCCTGTTCGCCCGCAACGTCGAGACGCCCGATCAGGTGCGGCGGCTCGTCGACGGCCTGCGCGACGCGGTCGGCCGGGCCGACGCACCGGTCCTGATCGACCAGGAAGGCGGCCGGGTGGCGCGCCTGTCGCCCCCTCACTGGCCGGCCTATCCGGCCGCCGCGCGGTTCGCCGGGCTGTACGCGCGCGACCGGCCGGCCGCCGTCGAGGCGGCCGAGCTGAACGCCCGCCTGATCGGCCACGACCTGCACCGGCTGGGGATCACGGTGGACTGCGCGCCGGTACTCGACCTGCCGGTGGCCGGCGCCGACCCGGTCATCGGCGATCGCGCCCTCGGCGCGGCGCCAAGCCAGGTGATCGATCTCGGGCGGGCGGTCTGCCGGGGCCTGCTGGCCGGCGGCGTGCAGCCGGTGATCAAGCACCTGCCCGGACACGGCCGGGCGCGGGTCGACAGCCACCTGGAGCTGCCGGTGATCGAGACGCCCCGGGCGGACCTGGAGGCCACCGACTTCGTCCCGTTCCGCACCCTGTCCGACATCCCCTGGGCGATGACCGCGCACGCGGTCTACCCGGCGATCGACCCGGATCGGCCGGCAACCCTGTCGGACACCCTGGTGCGCGAGGTGATTCGCGACCATATGGGGGTGGATGGCGTTCTGCTGACCGACGATCTCAGCATGAAGGCCCTGGGCGGGGATTTCGCCACGCGCGCGCGTCACGCCCTGGCGGCCGGCTGCGACGTGGTCCTGCACTGCAACGGCGTGGCGGCCGAGATGGCCGCGGTGACACGCGGCGCACGGCCCCTGGATGCCGAGGGACTCCGCCGGGTGGCGGCGCTTCCGGCGGCCGCGCCCACCGACTTCGACCCCGGGTCGGCGCGTGCGCGGCGCGACGCCCTGCTCGGCTAATCGGGAGACCGACCCCCTTCATGGAAGAGATTCTGCGAACGCTGTCCGTCTGGACGCTGCCCGTGCTGCTGGCCATCACCCTGCACGAGGCGGCGCACGGATGGGTGGCCTGGAAACTGGGCGACGACACGGCGCGCCGGCTCGGGCGGGTCACCTTCAATCCGTTCCGCCACGTCGACCCGGTCGGCACCGTGATCGTGCCGGCCCTGATGCTGTTCGCCTCGGGCGGACGCTTCATGTTCGGATTCGCCAAGCCGGTGCCGGTCAACTTCCGCAACCTCGGGCGGCCGAAGCGGGACATGGTGCTGGTCGCGGCGGCCGGCCCGGCCACCAACTTCCTGCTCGCCTGGGCCTCGGCGGTGTCCATGCACCTGTTGGTCCTGGTTCCGGACCCGGCCACGCTGTGGACCTACCAGAACCTCAACAACTCCGTCACGATCAACCTGTTGCTTTGCGCCTTCAACCTGCTGCCGCTGCCGCCGCTGGACGGCGGGCGGGTGGCGGTCGGCCTGTTGCCGCGCCGCCTCGCCCTGCCGCTGGCCCGCCTCGAACGTCACGGACTCTTCATTATTCTCGGCGCGCTGTTTATCCTGCCGGTGGTGGGGCGCCTGATCGGCCTGGACCTCAACGTGTTCGGCTGGCTGGTGCTGCTGCCGGCCGACCTGCTTCAGCACGTGGTGGGGTTTCTGGCCGGCATCCCGACGTAGCTTCGGCAGGAACGCAGGCGGCGCATGGACGACCCCAGCTTCGAGGACGGCGAACTCCGACGCCGCGCGGCCGCCGACGGGGCCGACCTGGTGCTCGACCTGGACGGATTCGAGGGACCGCTCGACGTGTTGCTGTCCCTGGCCCGCGACCAGAAAGTGGACCTGACCCACATCTCGATCCTGCACCTGGCCGAGCAGTACCTGACCTGGGTGGCCCGGATGCGGCGCGCCAACCTGGAACTGGCGGCCGACTACCTGGTGATGGCGGCCTGGCTGGCCTACTTGAAATCGCGCCTGCTGCTGCCGGCGCCGCCCGGCGAGGCGGCGCCGAGCGGCGAGGACATGGCCGCCGCCCTGCAGTTCCGGTTGCGGCGCCTGGAGGCCATGCAGGAGGCCGGGCAACGCCTGATGGTCCGCCCGCGGCTGGGCCGGGAGGTGTTCGCGCGCGGCATGCCCGAGCATTTGCGCGGCACCGCCACGACGGTCTACGACCTCACCCTGTATGACCTCCTGAAGGCCTATGCCGGCCACAGGCTGCGCCAGGAGGCCGGCGGTCCGCTGCATATCTCGCCGGCCGAACTCTATTCCGTCGAGGCGGCGCTGGACCGCCTGCGCCGCCTGCTGGGCCGCCACGTGCCCGACTGGAAGACCCTGTCCGCGTTCCTGCCGCGCGACCCGGCCGATCCGCTGCTGCGCCGGTCGGCCCTCGCCGCCACCTTCGTGGCCAGCCTCGAACTGGTGAAGGAAGGGGTGCTCGAACTGCGGCAGACCGAACCCTACGGCGACATCCTGCTGCGCTCGCCGGCCGGCCGGGGAAAGCGGTGACATGACCGACCGGCCGGCCGACGACCTGCGGCTCCTGGAGGCGGTGCTGTTCGCGGCCGCCGAACCGATGACCGAAAAGGCGCTGGCCGCCCGGCTGCCCGAGGGAGCGGACCTGAAGCGGCTTCTCGAAACCCTGCGGGCCGATTACGCGGCGCGCGGCGTGCACCTGGTGCGCGCCGGCAGGACCTGGGCGTTCCGCACCGCGCCCGATCTCGCCGGGCGCCTCGCCATCGACACCGAGATCCTGCGCAAGCCGTCGCGGGCCGCCGTCGAGACCCTGGCCATCGTCGCCTACCACCAACCGGTGACCAGGGCCGAGATCGAGGAAATCCGCGGCGTCTCGCTGAGCAAGGGAACCCTGGACATGCTCCTGGAGGCCGGCTGGATCGCGCCGAAGGGACGCCGCGACACGCCGGGCCGACCGGTCGCCTGGGGCACCACCGACGCCTTCCTGGACCATTTCGGTTTGGAGCGGATCGCCGACCTGCCGGGGATCGAGGACCTGAAGGCGGCCGGCCTGCTGGACGCCCGTCCGGCCCTGCAGGCCTACGGGGAGCGGGAACTCCCGTCGGACGACCGGGAGCCGGAACTGGACCTGCCGGAGCCGCTCGATCCCGACGGCGACCGCTAACCCCGCCAGGACCTACCGGGCGTCGGCCGCCACCTGAAGACGCAGGATGCGGTCCGGGTTGCGGACCAGGCCGTTGCGGTGGCTGGCCCCCTTCTTGATCCCGTCCACGTGGTCCATGCCGGACACCACCTGCCCCCACACGGTGTACTGGCCGTCCAGATGCGGGGCGCGGGCGAAACAGATGAAGAACTGGGAATCGGCGCTGTTGGGGTCCGACGAGCGGGCCATGCCCACCGTGCCGCGCTCGAACGGGGTATCCGTGAACTCGGCCGGCAGATTGACCCCCGAGCCGCCGGTCCCGTCGCCGCGCGGGTCGCCGGTCTGCGCCATGAATCCGCGGATCACCCGATGGAAGGTGAGTCCGTCGTAGAACCCCTGGCGGACCAGCTCGCGAATCCGCGTGACATGCGACGGCGCCAGGTCGGGGCGCATCTCGATGACCACCCGGCCGTCGCGCAGGTCCATGTAGAGGGTGTTCCCGGGGTCGGCCGCGACGCTCGGCACGCCCGCCGCCGCGATCGGCGCCGCCACCGCCATGGACAGCCCCAGGCGGCGCAAGAGTCCTGTCAGTTTCATGGGATCACTCGAACAGCTTGTCGATTTCTTCCTGGCTGATTCCGCCGCCCTCGAGCTGCGGGCCGTTGAGCAGGACCTTGTCGCCCTCGCGCTTGGTGGGCACGCTGACCGGAGTCATTTCCACCGCCTTCTTGCCCCAGATCTCGATGATCGCGTTGACCCGGGTTTCCACGTACTTCATCGACTTCACGACCTTGGAGATCCGCTGGCCGGTGATGTCCTGGAACGAGCAGGCCTCGAACACGAGCATGCCGTTGTCGACCATCTTGTCGATCAGGGCCAGCGCCTCCGGGTCGTCGCCGACCCTGGCGCGCAGTTTCTCGACCAGGTCGTTGTTCTTCTCGATCGACTCCATGATGGTGTCGGTCGCCTGCTCGGTCGCCGAAACGATGGCATCGAGCTGGTCTTCCATGCTGAACAGGTTGTCGGCCTGATCGGCCGGTTTGTGGATCGCCGCGATCTCCTGGCGGACCCGCTGCATATACTCGAAAAGCCCGAAAATCTCCCGCTTGAGACGATTTATTTCGGTGATCATTGTTTGTGTACTGCCCATCTCGGCCATGGCGATGCCTGCTACCTTTCGTGCTCCCCCGCTGCCCGGCGCACCGCGCAGCCTTTTCAACCTATCCTTCCGCCCCGGCGAAGGCAAACCCTTTGTCCGTCGCCGTTATCCGTCGGTCTTGCCGCCCGGCGCCATCAGGCTTTGCGCCAAGGCGCGCAGCTTCTCGCGTTGTCCCGGATCGAGACCGGCCAGCGCGTCCTGCCGTTCGCGGGCGATCCGCCTGGCGCGGTCGAGCAATGCCTGCCGGGAGTCCCGGCGGGCGGCTTCCCCGAGATGCCGCGCCTGCGCGGTCAGTTGCGCCGCCTGCGCGTCGCGGTCGATGAGCCCGACCTCGCGCAACCGTCGGGCCAGACGCTGGCGCTCGCGGATCCGCCGCAAATGGCGTCGGGACGCCTTGTCCAGAAACAGCGACAGGACGGCATCGGCGAGTACGGGCATGGGCGCGACCGGAGCGGTTAAATTTCGGTGATCACTGTAATAACCGTAGCCTCGCCACGGGGATTCCCTCTATATGTCAGCCTACCATGAGACGCCAAAGACAAGCAAAGATCGTCGCCACCCTTGGGCCGGCGACCACCGCGGTGCCGCGCATCAAGGAACTGTTCGAGGCCGGGGTGGATGTCTTTCGCCTCAATTTCAGCCACGGCACGCACGACGATCACCGGCAGCGGATGGAGATCATCCGGGGGCTGGAAAAGGAGGCCGGGCGGCCGATCTCGGTGCTGATGGACCTGCAGGGCCCGAAGCTGCGGATCAGCCGTTTCGCCCACGGCCCGGTGCGGCTGGGAATCGGCGCCCCGTTCCGTCTCGACGGCCTGCCCGAGCCCGGCAACCAGCGGCGGGTCCACGTGCCGCACCCGGAAGTGTTCGACAGCCTGCGCGAGGGCCACGACCTTTTGCTCGACGACGGCAAGGTGCGGCTGCGGGTGATGCTGCGCGGCGCCGGCTTCGCCGATACCCAGGTGATCACGCCGGGCGAGCTGTCGGACAACAAGGGCCTCAACATCCCCGACGCGCCGCTCGACATGTCGGCCCTGACCGACAAGGACCGGACCGACCTGACGGCGGGCCTGGACATGGGGGTCGACTGGGTGGCGCTCAGTTTCGTGCAGCGCCCCGAGGACGTGGCCGAGGCGCGCCGCCTGGTGGCCGGACGCGCCGCCGTGATGGCGAAACTGGAGAAACCCTCGGCGATCGACTACCTGGACGAAATCATCGAGCTGTCCGACGGCGTCATGGTGGCGCGCGGCGACCTCGGCGTCGAGTTCCCGCCCGAGGAGGTGCCCGGACTCCAGAAGCGGATCATCCGCTCCTGCCGGCGGGCCGGCAAACCGGTGGTGGTGGCGACCCAGATGCTGGATTCGATGGTCCGCGCCCCCGCCCCCACCCGGGCCGAGGCCTCCGACGTGGCGACCGCCGTCTCCGACGGCGCGGACGCCCTGATGCTGTCGGCCGAGACCGCGGTCGGCGACTATCCGGGCGAAACGGTCAGGATCATGGACCGCATCGTCCGGCGGGTCGAGCGGGATATCCATGGCGCGGTGCAGCGCCGGCAAAGCGACCTGTCCCCGGAAGCCACCGCCGCCGACGCCATCAGCGCCGCCGCCGCGCAGGTGGCGCGCACCATTTCGGCCGCCGCCATCGTCAGTTTCACGTTCTCCGGCTCGACCGCCCTGCGGGCGGCGCGCGAGCGCCCCGGGGTGCCGATCCTCGGCCTCACGCCCGACGTGACGGTGGCCCGGCGGCTGGCCCTGATCTGGGGCATCCACCCGGTGGCGACCCAGGACATCGGCAATCTCCGGGAAATGATCGAGCACTCGGTGGCGATCGCCAAGGAGGAGGACTTCGCCGAGGCGGGCGAGCGCCTGGTGGTGATGGCCGGCATCCCCTTCGGCACGCCGGGCGCCACCAACACGCTGCATATTCCGTGGGTCGAGTGACCCGCGAATCCCAGGGGGAGTCTCCGTTCATGAAAGCTCTCGTCACCGGCGCTGCCGGGTTCATCGGCTTCCACCTCTGCCGTGCCCTGCTGGCGCGCGGCGACCGGGTGCTCGGCGTCGACGACATGAACGACTACTACGACGTGACCCTGAAGGAAGCCCGCCTGGCCGAACTGACCGGACGGCCGGGATTCCGGTTCGTCCGCGCCGACATCGCCGACCGCGCGGCGATGACCGCCCTCGCCGAGGCCCATCCGGACGTCACCCACGTGGTCAACCTGGCCGCCCAGGCCGGCGTGCGCTACTCCCTGGTCAATCCCTACGCCTACGTGCAGGCCAACGTGATGGGCCTGACGGTGCTGCTGGAAACCGCGCGGCGATGGGACCGGCTGGCGCACTTCGTGTACGCCTCCTCGTCCTCGGTCTACGGGACCAACGACAACCTGCCGTTCGCCGTCGGCGACCGGGTGGACCATCCGATCTCGCTTTACGCGGCGACCAAGAAATCGGGCGAGCTGATCGCCCACACCTACGCCCACCTCTACCGCATCCCCTGCACCGGCCTGCGCTTCTTCACCGTCTACGGGCCCTGGGGGCGGCCCGACATGGCGGCCTTCATCTTCACCCGCAAGATCCTGGCCGGCGAATCGATCCCGGTGTTCAACCACGGCAACATGCGGCGCGATTTCACCTATATCGACGACATCGTGGCCGGGGTCGTGGCGGTGCTCGGCGGCGCACCGGCCGACACCGGCGGCGCGGCGCCGGCGCGGATCTACAACATCGGCAACCACCGCTCGGAAAACCTGCTGGAGTTCATCGGCCTGATCGAACGCGAACTGGGCATCGAGGCCACGAAAAACCTGCTGCCCATGCAGCCGGGCGACGTGGCGGAGACCTACGCCGACATCGCCGCCATCCAGCGCGATTTCGGGTTCGCCCCGAAGACGTCGATCGCCGAGGGCGTGCCGGCGTTCATCCGCTGGTACAAGGACTTCCACGGAGTCTGACGGTCGGGACGGAACGCCCGGAAACAGGCCGACGGGCGTACCGTGTTCGGCCGCACACCGCTCGGGGTCCGTCCGGCCTGCGCCCCGCCCTTCGAGGCCCGCTGCGTTCGCACCTCAGGGGGAGGTTGACAGGCATGCGAAAACGCGCCTCGCCCTGAGGCGCCCCGAAGGGGGAGGCGACGGTTGCCTCTGCACCCGGTCAGCGCGAGTAGAACTCGATCACCAGGTTCGGTTCCATCTTCACCGGATAGGGCACGTCGGCCAGGATCGGGGCGCGCAGGAAGGTGCCGCGCAGTTTCTTGTGGTCCACCTCCAGGTAGTCCGGCACGTCGCGCTCGGCGCTCTCGATGGCTTCCAGGACCATCGGGATCTCTTGCGCCCGCGCGCGAACCTCGATCACGTCGCCGTCCTGCACTAGGTAGGACGGGATGTTGACCCGCTGGCCGTTGACCTTGATGTGTCCGTGGTTGATGAACTGGCGCGCCGAGAACACCGTGGGCACGAACTTCATGCGGTAGACCACGGCGTCGAGGCGCCGCTCCAGGATGCCGATCAGGTTCTCCGAGGTGTCGCCCTTGCGGCGGGTCGCTTCCTCGTAATAGCGGCGGAACTGCTTTTCGGAGACGTTGCCGTAATAGCCCTTCAGCTTCTGCTTGGCCATCAGCTGCACGCCGAAGTCGGACGGCTTGCGGCGCCGCTGGCCGTGCTGGCCGGGACCGTATTCGCGGGTGTTGACCGGGCTCTTCGGGCGGCCCCAGAGGTTCTCGCCCAGGCGCCGGTTGATCTTGTACTTGGACTGTAGACGCTTACCCATCGTGCGGTGGTTCCTTTGCGAACATCGTTGATGTCCCGGTAGGTCCGCCCCGTGCTCCGGACGGACGGAGACGCGCGCATCGAGCCGCCCACCTCGCGTTCCCGGGAATGAAGGGGCGCAGTATAGGCGGCGGCGAGGGGGAGTCAATCGAATGGATGCAGGGGAATCTACTACCTGTCGACGGAGTTCCTGATCGGGCGCAGCGGGTACGTCCCACTCGTTCACCCGATTGCCCTGTGTTGCCCTGAGGAAAGCCTTGACCGCCGCTCCGCTTTCCCGTACATAACGGCCCCTGCCTCCGGGTCCCCTTCGTCTAGAGGCCTAGGACACCGCCCTCTCACGGCGGCAACAGGGGTTCGAATCCCCTAGGGGACGCCATAAAATCAATAAGTTAATGGCCGCCATGGGTAACCGGAGCAAAAGACCGGGCCCATGCCGAACGACTGACCCACAAACTGGACGCCTTCTCGGAACGCCAGCGCCGGGAAAAGGAGCGCATCCAATCGAGGCTCTGGTGGCTCTATGCCGACCTCAAAGCCTACCGGAAAAACCCGACCCGAAAACGACGATCGGAGCTACGGCGGCGCTTCGACGCCTTGTTCGCCACCCGCACCCGCTTCGCCACCCTGGACAGACTGCTGGCCCGGCTCCATGCCAACAAGGAAAAACTCCTGATGGTGCTGGACCGCCCCGAGGTGCCGCTCAACACCAACGGATCGGAAAATGACATCCGCGCTTGTGTCACCCGGCGAAAGGTCTCCGGCGGCACCCGATCCGAGGCCGGAAAACAGGCCCGCGACACCTTACCTGGGCCTGATGAAAACATGCACAAAGCTCGGTCTCTCCTTCTGGGACTACCTCGGTGACCGCCTCATGGTCCCTGGCGCACCACCCGTACCCCAACTCCCTCAAATCGTCCGTCAACGCTGCATGAACATGGCATGAGTGCCCGGTCTTTTGCTCCGGTTACGATGCCGGAGAGGGGGAAATGGAGATGGCGCGCCTCGGCGGAGAAAGTTCGAACCGCCTGTTCGAGACGCTGGAGACCTGGAACGCCGTTCTGAGCTGCACCGCAGCAGACGTTTTCGATCCTCACACGACACGACAAAACCGATCCCGGTGATCGCGCCGCCATCCATCTCGTCGCCGCATTCCTCGCCATCAAATGAATGTCTACAGGCCCTAGCATTACAGTTGCGCTTTTGATTTGAAGTGAGCTTTCTGTGCGGCGGCTTGATGGGCTCGTCGCCAGAGTGACCATGCAATGACGTGTGCCGGGT
>JANQGL010000443.1 GCA_028277325.1 Magnetospira sp. | reverse complement strand
CCGCCAGCCCGCCGCCGCCGCCCGCCCCGGTGGCCCCGCCGCCGGCCCCGGTCGAAGCGACGCCGGAGCCGCCGCGCCAGGTGGCCAGCGCGACGCCCGAAACGGCCCCGGCCGAGGCCGTGCCGGATCGCCTGAGCGTGGTCTTCGCGGATGAGGAAAGCCGGCTGACCGCCGACGCGCGGACCACGCTCAAGGGCCTCGCCGACCGCCTGGCGCCCGACGAGTCGAGCCGCCTTCAATTGCGCGCCTACGCCGGCGGCGAGGGCCTGTCACCAAGCCGCGCGCGCCGGGTGTCGCTGCAGCGGGCCCTGGCGGTACGGGCCTTCCTGATGGAAAGCGGCATCGCCAGCAGCCGCATCGACGTGCGGGCGCTCGGCGACAAGGCGGACGGCCAGCCGGCGAACCGGGTCGACGTGCTGCCGGTCGACCGATAGCCCGCCCGCAGACAGGGGACCCCGCCATGACGCGTCCGCACAGGTTCCTGACGCGGATGATTCTGTTCCTGACCGTGGTCGGGATCGCCAGCGGTCTGCTGTTCCTGCCCCTGCGCGAGGCCTTCCTGGCCAACGCGCCGCTCAACGGCCTGATTCTCGGCGTCCTGCTGCTGGGCATCGCCTACAATTTCCGGCAGGTGGCGGTGCTCTACCCCGAGGTGGCCTGGATCGAGACGTTCCGCCGCGACGGCATGATCCTGTCGGGCGCCGCGCCGCCGCGCCTGCTGGCGCCGATGGCGGCGATGCTGGGCGAGCGGCGCAGCCACGGCCTGTCGCTGTCCGCCCTGTCGACCCGGTCGCTGCTCGACGGCATCGCGTCGCGGCTCGACGAATCCCGCGACATCGCCCGCTATACCACCGGCCTGCTCATCTTCCTCGGCCTGCTCGGCACCTTCTGGGGCCTCCTGGAGACGGTGCGCGCGATCGCCGAGGTGATCGGCGGCCTGCCCGACGACGTGACCGACATGGCGGCGGTGTTCGGCGAACTGAAGGCCGGGCTGGAGGCGCCGCTGGACGGCATGGGCACCGCCTTCTCCTCGTCCCTGTTCGGGCTCGCCGGATCCCTGGCCCTGGGCTTCCTGGACCTGCAGGCCGGCCAGGCCCAGAACCGGTTCTACAACGACCTGGAGGAATGGCTGTCCGGGGTGACCCGGCTGTCGAGCGGCAAGTTCGGCGACGGCCCGGGCGATCCCTCGGTGCCGGCCTACGTCCAGGCGCTGCTGGAACAGACCGCCGAAAGCCTCGACAGCCTGCAACACGCCCTGACGCGCGGCGAGGAGAAACGCCAGGAGACGGTCACCGGGGTGCACGCCCTGGTCGAACGGCTGGGCATCCTGACCGACCAGATGCGGACCGAGCAGGCGCTGTTGCAGAAGCTGGCCGAGGGCCAGATGGAGATGCGGCCGATCCTCGCCCGGCTGACCGAGTTGGCGGACTCCGGAGCGCAGGCCGGCGCCCTCGACGAGACGTCGCGCGCCCACCTGCGCAATCTCGACGTCTACGCGGCCCGCATCGCCGAGGACCTGGCGACGGGGCGCGAGGACGCCCTGCGCCAGATCCGCGGCGAGATCCGCCTGCTGGCCCGGACCATCGCCGCGCTCGACCAGGGCGACGGGGCCTGAGCCGCCATGCCCGGGGCCGCCACGCGCCGCCGCCGCGCCACGGCCGACATCTGGCCCGGTTTCGTCGATGCCCTGGCCACCCTGCTGATGGTCATCATCTTCCTGCTGATGATCTTCGTCCTGGCCCAGGTGATGCTGAGCCAGGCGTTGTCCGGGCGCGACGAGGCATTGCGCCGGGTGCGCGCCGACATGGCGGAGCTGACCGATCTTCTGGCCCTCGAACGCAGGGCCAACGCCGACCTGCGACTCGACGTGGCGCAGATGTCGGAAGAGCTTCAGGCGTCGGTGCGGCGGCGCGACGATCTGGCCGAGACACTGCGCCTGGCGGAACGGGAAGCCGCCCGGCTGAGCGACGACAACCGCCGCCTGTCGAGCGACCTGGAGGCGCGCCGGGACGACATCGCCGACCTGGAGGGCCGGATCGAGGACCTCGCGGCCGAGGCGGCGGCGCGCCGCGACGACCTGGCGACCTCCCGCGCGGCGCTCGGCTCGGTCCGCGAGACGTTGGCGGCCGCCGACCGGACGATCCAGGCCGACCGCGCGACGATCGCCGCCAAACTGTCGGAAATCGCCGCCCTGAACGACCGGCTGGCGGCGCTCAAGGCCCTCAAGGCGGACCTCGAATCGAAGCTCCTGGCGACCGATTCCAGCCTCGCCCGGTCGCGCGAGCTGTCGGAGACGGCACGCGCCCAGGCCGCCCTCCTGCAGCGCCAGCTGCTGGCGGTGCGCGAGCAACTGGCGGCCCTCAACGAGACCCTGGAGGCCAGCGAGCGGCGCAACGCCGAACAGCGGTCGCGGATCGCCGACCTGGGCAAGCGCCTCAACGCCGCCCTGGCGACCAAGGTGCAGGAACTGGCCCGCTATCGCTCCGAGTTCTTCGGGCGCCTGCGCGAGGTGCTGGGCGAACGGCGCGACATCCGCATCGAGGGCGACCGCTTCGTTTTGCAGTCCGAGGTGCTGTTCGACCAGGGATCGGCCGACCTGGGCGACGCCGGACGCGACAAGCTGGACGATCTTGCGGAAACGCTCCGCGAGGTGACGGCCCGGATTCCCGAAGACATCGACTGGATCCTCAGGGTCGACGGCCACACCGACCGGCGGCCGATCAACAACTGGCGGTTTCCGTCCAACTGGGAGCTGTCCGCCGCGCGCGCCA
Source organism: Magnetospira sp. (assembly GCA_028277325.1). Classification (GTDB taxonomy): domain Bacteria; phylum Pseudomonadota; class Alphaproteobacteria; order Rhodospirillales; family Magnetospiraceae; genus JANQGL01. Next base: position 7,904 of record JANQGL010000443.1, on the reverse strand, counting down.
TCTCGGTGGTCCGCCACCTGATCGCGCGCGGCGTGCCGGCCGACCGCCTGGCCGCCACCGGATTCGCCGACCGGCACCCGCTGGACCCGGCCGACGGCGCGGACGCCTATCGCCGCAACCGGCGCATCGAGTTCAAGCTGACGCAGCGATAAACCCCTTACGTGTAGGGTTATTTTGCGCTTGCCTAGGCACGTCCGGCGGCCTAGGCATGGGCTCATGCTGCTGCTTTTCATGATCGTGTTCATCGATCTGGTCGGCTTCGGGATCATCATCCCGCTGTTGCCGTTCTACGGAGAACACTTCGGGGCCAGTCCGGCCGTGGTCGGCTTGCTGATGGCCACCTACTCGGTGGCGCAGCTCGTCTCGGCGCCCCTTTGGGGCCGCCTCAGCGACCACCACGGGCGCCGTCCGGTCCTGCTCTGGACCCTGGCCGGGACGGCGGTCGGCTATCTGCTGCTCGGCTTCGCCGACAGCATCTGGATGCTGTTCCTGGCCCGCGCGGTGGGCGGCCTGATGGCCGGCAACATCTCCACCGCGTTCGCCTACGCGGCCGACATCACCACGCCCGAGAACCGCGCCAAGGGGATGGGCCTGGTCGGCGCGGCGTTCAGCCTCGGCTTCATCTTCGGGCCGGCGATCGGCGGCGTGATGGCCGGCGACGACCCGGCCAACGCGGACTTCTTCGCGCCCTCCATGGCCGCCGTGGGGATGTCGCTGCTGGCCTTCGCGGTGGCCGTCGCGCGACTCAAGGAATCGCTGCCCCCGGAGGTCCGGGCGCGGCTGCGCGCGCGGCCGCGCGTGAGCCGCTGGACGGCCACCCGGCGGGCGTTCGGGCGCCCCGACCTGGGGCGCAACCTGCTGCTGCTGTTCATCGCCACGACGGTGTTCGCCGGCATGGAGATGACCTTCGCGATGTGGTCGCGCCGCCAGCTTGGCTGGGGTCCGGAACAGAACGGCTGGCTGTTCGCCTGCGTCGGCCTGCTGGCGACCGCGGTGCAGGCCGGCGGCGCCGGACGGCTGAGCAGGAAATTCGGCGAGGAGCGCCTGGTGGTGACCGGCTCGGCGCTGCTCGCGGCCGGACTGGCGGTGCTGCCGGCGTCGCACGGCATCCCGGTGCTGACGCTGTCCATGGTGCTGATGACGGTCGGGTTCAGCCTGCTGCAACCGGCCCTGAGCAGCCTGATCTCCCTGTCGGCGCGGGCCGAGGACCAGGGCGGCGTGATGGGGGTGTCGCGGTCGGTCGCCACCCTGGCCCGGATCGTCGGCCCGGCCTACGCCGGCGGCATGTTCGCCGCGTTCGGGCGCGAATCCCCCTATCTGGCCGGCGCCGTCATGACCCTGGCGATCACCGCCATCGCCGGACGCGCCCTGCTGCGCCGGCGGCGCGGCCTGGCGGCGCAGCCGGCCCGCGATACCGGGACCTGATCCGGTCGCGTCCCCGCCGCCATCATCGCGGGTCCACCGACAGCGTGCCCAGACGGTCCTCGGGTCCGGCGTAGGTATAGACCAGGACGTCGCCGTCGGCGAGGCCCTCGATCTCCTTGAACTGGCCCCCGCGGCGTTGCTTCGGCACCACGCGATAGGTCATCCGGCGGGCCCGGACCGGGCGATCGAGGGCGTCGGTTTCCAGGACCCGCGCCCCGTGGCGGGTGTAGCGTTGTTCCCGGATCGCCCCCTCGCCCTGCCGGCGCCAACCCAGCAGCCGCCCCCGATCGTCGTATTCGTAGACGTCGGTCCACGGGCGCCTGTACACCAGCAGCGGATCCAGCTTGCGGTCGGCCGGGCCGGCGGCATCGTAATCGATGCTCGCCAGACGCCCGTCTTCGCCATAGACCCGCTTCTGATTCGGCGGGTAGTAGAAGGTGATGAACGACGGCGCCGACCAGGTCCCGTTGCGCTGCGTGAACACCCCGATGTCGACCCGGTCGGTGGCGATTTCCGGGCGCCCCGGCACCGGCCGCCGCTCGTGCCAGGGGACGACGATTTCCACCTCCGAGGCCCGGTTGTCGCGCGGCAGGATGCGGATCCGCTCGGCGTCGCCGCGCAGCACCACCCAGCGGAACGACGGCGGCGCGTCGTCCAGCCGTTTGGTCCGGGCGGCACTGACCACCATGCGTTTCTCGCGGGCGACGCCGCGCACCACCCGCGCGATGGCGGCCGGGGTATCGAACAGGCTTTCGGACACCGACTGCGCCATGAGTCCGACGCCCGGCTTGGGCTTGGTCTCCCGAAGCACCCGCAGTTCGACCACCGGCGGCACCCGGTCGACGGTCAGGTCGTTGGCCATGTTCACCATGCGCATCGAATCGAGATGCTCGGATTCGAACGCCGACGGATGCGCGCGGCCGTCGAGGTAGTCCTCGTCGCGCGTCACGAAGCCCTGCGACCGGCGCAGGATCATCTGCACCGTCGGCATGGTCAGGTTGTTCTCGCGCAGGTATTCCTTCACCTCGGGCCGGAACGCCGCGAGGATGTCCAGCGCCGCCGCGACGAACGGCGCGTCGGACGACGACGACCCCTGGGAGGCGATCAGATAGGGCAGGTTGGCCGGAAACAGGTCGCCGGTGTCCGGATCGTGATCCCGGTGCTCCGGATAGACATAGAGATGGTGCAGGCGGTACTGCCGGTACAACTTTTCAGGAATGCCGGCCCCCGACGTCATGGCGTGTCGCGGATGGCTGCGGCCGAAGGGTCCGCTGTGGACGGTCGAGGAGTTGCCCACCGTGACCCGGTCGAACAGCAGGTTGATGCCCCCCAGGCCCCGCTCGATGCGGGCCGCGTGGGCGATGTCCGAGTATTCGACGAAGGTGACCTGCGGACGCGGCTGGCGGCGCAGCGTCGCGTGGTCGTGGTCCCGGTTGTCGTAGAAGTCATCCCGGTTGCCGGCCGCCCGCCCCTCGGCGAACCAGGCGTTCAGCAGGGCGAAATGAGGCGCCTCGCCGATTCGCACCCGGGCCGGCGCGTCGCCCGCCGCGGACCGGCGGAACAGCGGCCGCAGCACCTTCAATCGCCGGTCGACCCCGGTATTGGTTTCAGCGACCAGGGCGATGCCGTCCTCGATGGCGGTCGGACCGGTTTCGACCGGCCCCGGGTCCGGCATGCGCGGCCGGCCGGCCGCGTCCACCAGGTCGCGAAACCGCGGCAGGTCGCGGAGGGAGTCGAACGCCGGCTCGACCCGCAACCGTTTCACGTCGCTGTACCCCCGCTCGACCGCCGACTCGAGCATCTCCAAGACCGCCTCGGGCGGCGTGTCCGGCTTGTTGGCCAAACGCACCGCATAGCGATAGCGCGGCTTCGCGAACATGGGAAAATGCCGCACCAGGCTGTGGTACTGGTAGTCGATCCGCCCCGGATCGGCGTTCTTCATGCCGTCGATCCGCTTGATCCGCGCCTCCATGGCCCGCCGGAGATCCGGCATGTTGCGTTGCGCCAAGGCCTCCAGCACGGTTCGCTGCGGCGCCTGCGCGGCCGCCCCGACGGGCATGGCGGCGGCCACCAGGCCGCAGGCCAGCGCCGCCGCCAGAACGAGTCGGCGACGGCCAGGGAGTGGCATGTCAAACGGCATGAGGCGCCCTCCGGTCAATCGAACACAGCGCAGGGTACCGATTCGCCAAACGGTTGTTAAGGCCGACCTTTCGGTCGGGGGTTCGCGGTGGTCGACAGGTGGGTCTCGGCGCGCCGGATCAGGCGCGTGATCACGAGGGTGATCAGCAGGTACAGCAGTCCCGCCGCGAGGAAGATCTCCAGCGGCTTGTAGGTCTTGGCGATGATGGTGCGCGCCATCCCGGTGAGGTCGAGCAGGGTGATCGTGCTGGCCAGGGCGGATCCCTTGACCATCAGGATCACCTCGTTGCCGTAGGCCGGCAGCGCCATCCGCACGGCGCGCGGCAGGACCACGCGGCGCAGGGTGAGGGCGTGCGACATGCCCAGCGCGCGGGCCGCCTCCACTTCGCCCGGCGGCACCGCCTGGATGGCGCCGCGCAGGATCTCCGCCGTGTAGGCCGAGGTGTTGAGGGTGAAGGCGATGATGGCGCACCAGTAGGCCTCGCGCAGCACCGGCCAGAGCACGCTTTCGCGGACCGTCTCGAACTGTCCGAGTCCGTAGTAGACCAGGAAGATCTGGACCAGCAGCGGGGTGCCGCGCAGGAAGAAGATGTAGCCCAGCGGCGCCGCCCGCACCCAGGCGCGCGGCGACACCCGGGCCAGGGCCACGGGCACCGCCAGCACCACCCCGAGCGCGCCCGACAGGGCGACCAGCTCCAGGGTGGCCAGCATCCCCAGGAGAAGCTGCGGCAGGCTGTCGACCATCAGGCGCAGGTCCATCACCGCCTCCCGTGGCCGCGCGCCGCGCGCCGCTCCATGGCCGACAGGGCCAGGGTGGTCAGCGCGGTGAGCACCAGATAGATCAGCGCGGCCGCCAGATAGAAGGTGAACGGCTCCTTGGTGCGGCCGACCGCGAAGGCGGTCATCCGCATCAGTTCCTCCAGGCCGATCACCGAGATCAGGGCGGTGTCCTTCAGCAGCACCATGAAAAGGTTGCCCAGCCCCGGCAGGGCGAGCCGCCACACCTGCGGCAGGGTCACCCGGCGGAACGCCAGGACGCGGCCCATGCCGAGCGCCCGCGCGGCCTCCGACTGGCCGGGCGGAATCGCCTGGAGGGCGCCGCGGAACACCTCCGTCGCGTAGGCCCCGAAGGTGAGCCCGAGCGCCGTGACCCCGGCCACGAAAGGACTGAGCTCGATGTAGCCGGCGTAGCCGAACGGCCGTGCCGCCGCCATCAGAACCGTCGAGGCGCCGAAGTAGATCATCAGCACCACCAGCAGCTCGGGAATGCCGCGCAGAACGGTGGAATAGGCGCCCCCCAGGGCGCGCAGGACCGGCGACCCGGACAGCTTGGCGGCCGCCCCCAGCAGGCCGAGAACGATTCCCACCGCGCAGGAGGCGACGGCCAGCCGCACGGTCATCAGCGTGCCTTCGAGGAGAACCGGGCCGAAGCCGTGCAGATCCGGGACCATGGAAGGATCCGGGCGCGCGCCTGGCGGCGGCGCGCGCCCGTCCGATCAGTAGATGTCGAACGGGAAGTATCGGGCGTTGATTTCCTGATAGGTCCCGTCGGCCCGGATCTGGCGGATCGCCGCGTTGAACCTCTCGACCAGGTCCGGATTGCCCTTGCGCAGCGCGATGGCGATCAGGTCGCCCTCGAACACCGGGGCGCCCTTGAACGCGAAGTCGGCCCCGGCCTCGGAGTTCAGCCACTCGTAGTTGACCAGGGCGTCGCCCAGCACCGCGTCGAGGCGCCCGGCGGCGAGGTCCAGGTAGGCGTTCTCCTGGGTGTCGTACAGGCGCACGTTGGCGTCCGGATAGTGCTCCTCGAGGAAACTGCCGGAGATGGTGGCCCGCTGGGCGCCCACGTCGAGGCCGGCCAGCCCGGCCGCCGAGATGTCCAGTTGCATGTCCTTCCTGGCGATGAAGCGCAGCTTGTTGGTGTAGTACCTCTCGGTGAAGTCGACCGCCTGCCGGCGCTCCTCGGTGATCGACATGGAGGCCACGATGGCGTCGTACTTGCCGGCCAGCAGGGCCGGGATGATGCCGTCCCAGTCCTGTTTCACGAAGGTGCACTCCACCTCCATGGCGGCGCACAGCGCCTTGGCGATATCGACGTCGAATCCCTGCAGTTCGCCGTTCGCGTCGACCAGGTTGAACGGCGGATAGGCGCCCTCGGTGCCGATCCGCAACGGGTCCGCCGCCTTCGCCGGACCGCCGGCGACGAGCAGCCCGGCCGCCACCACGGCGGCGAAAAACGTGCTGAGCTTGTGCATTGTCTCTCCTCCTCTTCATGCCCCCCGCGCGGGGACGCCAAGCGTTTCAGGTCAAATGACCGGACAGGAACCGGCGCATCCGGTCCGAGGCCGGGCCGGCGAACACCTCCGACGACTCGCCCTCCTCCTCGACGCGCCCCTGATGCAGGAACACCGTGCGGTCCGAGACCTCGCGCGCGAACCCCATCTCGTGGGTCACGATGAGCATGGTCCGCCCCTCCTCGGCCAGCCGGCGGATCACCCCCAGGACCTCGCCGACCAGTTCCGGATCGAGCGCCGAGGTGGGCTCGTCGAACAGGATCACGTCGGGGTCCATGGCCAGGGCGCGGGCGATCGCCGCCCGCTGCTGCTGGCCGCCCGAAAGCTGGTTGGGATAGAGGTCGCGGCGATCCGCCATGCCGACCTTTTCGAGCAGCGATTCGGCCCGCGCCACCGCCTCCGGGCGCGGGATCCGCCGCACGTGCACCGGCGCCTCGACGATGTTGTCGAGCACGCTGCGGTGCGGCCACAGGTTGAACGACTGGAATACGAAGCCGACGCGGGCCCGCAGGCGGTTGATCTGTTTCTGGTCGAAGGCGTAGCCGTTGCGCTTGCGGCGCACCCGCACCTCCTCGCCCCCCACCCGCACGGTGCCGCTCTCCGGCACCTCCAGGAAATTGACGCAGCGCAGGAAGGTGCTCTTCCCCGACCCGGAGGACCCGAGGATGGCGATCACCTCGCCGTCGCGAGCCCGCACCGAGACGCCGCGCAGCACCTCGTGGCCGAGGAAACTCTTGTGAATGTCCAGCGCCTCCAGCGCCGGCGTGTCCATCCGCCTTGCGTCCAAGCCCGCGTCCCCGTCACGCGTCGCGTCCTCTCGTTTTCGGTCATACGCCTGAAACACGGCGCGATCAAGCGCCGAGACCAACCGGTTCGGACGGATGCGCGAAGCGGCTCTTGAATCGGCGCGCCCGGACAACGAGAATGGAGGGCGGGTCCGGGCAGGGCCGGGCCGGCGCTTGTTGAGAGTCTTGGGAGAGTTAGGACGCCATGGAAAAGACAGTCGGAGACCTGGTGCACGGCCAGGAGATCGTGGAGATGCCCGGTACGTCCACCATCCGCGAGGCCGGACGGGTGATGACGGAACGCAACGTGGGCTCGGTCCTGGTCACCCAGGACGGCAAGCTGCTGGGCATTTTCACCGAACGCGACGCGTTGCGCATCTTCGTCGCCACCCGTCGCAACGCCGACCTGAGCGAGCTGCGCGACGTGATGACCCGGGAACCGGTCACGATCGGTCCCGGGACCGGGGTGACCGAGGCGCTCAAGCTGATGAACGATCACGGGTTCCGCCACCTTCCGGTGGTCGAGGACGGACAAATTCTGGGCGTCGTGTCGCGTCGCCTCTTGACCTGACCGGGCACCGCACGGGAATCGCTTGAACGTTTCATGCAGTTCCCCTGACGACGGTTTCCAGGAAGTCGTCGGACCAAGCGGCCATTTTCCGGGTGACGTTGAGGCTGTGTTTTCCGTTGGCCTTTGCCTCCTTGAGGAGGTTCAGGGCCATGTGTTTGACGATGGCGAAGTTCTGCGGTCCGGATCCGGTGCGTAGGCGACATAGGTCGTCGTGGAAGACGACGTCGAGAACCCAGTGAAGGTTGTTTTCGATCTGCCAATGGGTGCGGGCGGCGCGGGCGAGGAGAACCGCGCCGTCTTGCCGTCGATGGCGACGATCTCGGGGCCGGCGCTGTCGCCAAGTTCCGGCACGCCGTTGCGCAGGCTTTCGGCCCAGGCCACGAAGCAGTCGCGAAAGGCGTCGTGGTCCAGCCCGTTGAACAGGTCGTTGAGCGCATCGTGGCTGGGGATGCCGTCGCGATACGGCAGGAGGCGGCGCAGGAAGTTCAATTTCATCTCGCCCCACCGCGCGATCTCGACGAACCTTTCCGCCCCGCCAAGCACGCCGCCAAGCACAAGCAACATGATTTCTGCCATGGGATACAAGACCTTGCCCATGACGTCAAAGCGTGGACGACAGAACGAAACCATAAGCGGTGCATCGCTCAATGGCAGTTCACAAACGAACACGCACGCATCAAACTCAGAAAA
>JANQGL010000439.1 GCA_028277325.1 Magnetospira sp. | reverse complement strand
CCCTGGTGGTCCTGGCATTCCGCGCCGCCGACCCGGCGGCCTATGGCCGTCTGGTGCTGGCCGGGGACGGCGCGCTGGAGGCCATCGTCGAGGCGCGCGACGCGACCCCCGAGCAACTGGCGATCGACCTGTGCAATTCCGGCCTGATGTGCGTCTCGGGGCGCCATCTGTTCCGGCTGCTCGACCGGGTCGGCAACCGGAACGCCAAGGGCGAATACTACCTGACCGACCTGGTCGGGCTGGCGCGGGCCGAGGGCCTCGAGTGCGCGGTGGTCGAGGGCGACGAGGAGGAACTGCTCGGCGTCAACAGCCGGGCCGACCTGGCGGCGGCCGAGGCGGCGGTGCAATGGCGCCTGCGCGACCGGGCGATGGACGGCGGCGCCACCCTGGTCGATCCCGGCACGGTGTTCCTCTCCTGGGACACCCGCCTCGGGCGCGACGTGACGGTCGAGCCCAACGCGGTGTTCGGCCCCGGGGTCACGGTGGAGGACGGGGTCCACGTCAAGGCGTTCTCGCACCTGGAAGGCGCGACGGTGGCCGCCGGCGCCGTCGTCGGCCCCTATGCGCGGCTGCGGCCCGGCGCCGAGGTGCGCGACGGGGCGCGGATCGGCAACTTCGTGGAGATCAAGAACGCGGTGATCGAGGACGGCGCCAAGGTCAACCACCTGACCTATATCGGCGACGCCCGGATCGGCGCCGCCGCCAACGTCGGCGCCGGCACCATCACCTGCAATTACGACGGCGTCCTCAAGCACCGCACCGAGATCGGGGCCGGCGCCTTCATCGGGTCGAACACCGCCCTGGTCGCCCCGGTGACGGTCGGCGACGGCGCCCTGGTCGGGGCCGGCAGCACGATTTCCAGGGACGTGCCGGCCGACGCGCTGGCCGTCACCCGCGCCGAGCAGAGGCAGGTGGAGGGGTTCGCGGCCCGCTTCCGCGACCGGAAAGCGGCGGAGAAGGCGGCCCGCAAGGGCGACAAGAGCAAGAGCGGGTAGCGAGCCATGTGCGGGATCATCGGGATCATCGGTACCGGCGACGTCACCCCGCTGCTCGTCGACGGCCTGAAGCGTCTGGAATACCGGGGCTACGACTCCGCCGGCCTGGCGGTGCTCAACGACGGCGCCATCGCGCGGCGGCGGGCCGAGGGCAAGCTGGTCAACCTGGAACGCCTGGTCACCGAGCAGCCGCTGCCCGGCACCCTGGGCATCGGCCACACCCGCTGGGCCACCCACGGCGCGCCGACCGAGGCCAACGCGCATCCGCACACCGACGGCCGGGTGGTGCTGGTCCACAACGGGATCATCGAGAACTACCAGGCGCTGCGCAGGGAGCTGGCGGGCGCCGGCCGCCGGTTCGAGACCGAGACCGACACCGAGGTGGTGGTGCACCTGGTGAGCCGCGAACTGGACGCCGGCACGTCGGCCCGCGACGCGGTGTTCGCGGCGCTGAAGCGCCTGGAGGGGGCGTTCGCCCTGGCGATCCTGATCGCCGGCGAGGAGGATCTGATGATCGGCGCCCGGCGCGGCAGTCCGCTGGCGGTCGGCTACGGCGACGGCGAGATGTACCTGGGCTCCGACGCCCTGGCGATGGCCCACCTGACGCGCCGCATCTGCTACCTGGAGGAGGGCGACTGGGCGGCGGTCACCCGCGCCGGGGTCGAGGTCTTCGACGCCGAGGGCCGGCCGGCGGACCGCGAGGTGAAGCTCACCGCCACCTCCGGGGCGATGACCGGCAAGGGCAACTATCCCCACTTCATGCTCAAGGAGATCTACGAGCAGCCGGCGGTGATGGGCGACACCCTGCACGCCACCCTCAACCCGTGGAACCGGGTGATCACCCTGCCCGAGCTGCCGTTCGATCCGGCGCGCCTGTCGCGCATCACCATCGTCGCCTGCGGCACCGCGTTCTATGCCGGGCTGGTCGCCCGCTATTGGCTGGAGCAGCTCCTCGGGATGCCGGTGGAGGCCGACATCGCCTCCGAGTTCCGCTACCGCAACCTGCCGCTGCCGCCCGGCGGCCTGGCCCTGTTCGTGTCGCAGTCGGGCGAGACGGCGGACACCCTGGCCGCCCTGCGCTACGCCCGCGCCCGGGGCCAGCACGTGGTGTCGGTGGTCAACGTGCCGGACAGCACCATCGCCCGGGAGTCCGACCTGGTGCTGCAGACCAAGGCCGGCCCGGAGATCGGCGTCGCCTCGACCAAGGCCTTCACCACCCAGCTGACGGTGCTCGCCTGCCTGGCGATCGGCCTCGCCAAGGCGCGCGGCGCCCTGACCCGCGACCGCGAGGAGGCGCTGTGCCAGGCCCTGACCGAGGTGCCGGCGCGGGCCAACGAGGTGCTGGTCCACGACGAGCGGCTGGCCGACCTGGCGCGCGAGGTGGCGGAGGCCCGCGACGTGCTCTACCTGGGGCGCGGCACCGGCTTCCCGATCGCCCTGGAGGGCGCGCTCAAGCTCAAGGAAATCAGCTATATCCACGCCGAGGGCTATGCCGCCGGAGAGATGAAGCACGGCCCGATCGCGCTGATCGACGAGACGGTGCCGGTGATCGTGGTGGCGCCGTCGGACGCCCTGTTCGACAAGACGGCGTCGAACATGCAGGAGGTGATCGCGCGCGGCGGGCGGGTGATCTTCCTGTCCGACCGGGCGGGCATCGAGCGGCTCGGCGACATGGCGGCGGCGAGCATCGAACTGCCGACCCTGGACCCCTTCGTGGCGCCGATCCTCTACGCCATCCCGGTGCAGCTCCTGGCCTACCACGTGGCGGTGATCAAGGGCACCGACGTCGACCAGCCGCGCAACCTGGCGAAGAGCGTCACGGTGGAATGAGCGGGAACCCGCTTCCGGGCCGGCTTTCGCCGTTTTGGACCCCGGCTAATGACGGGCACCTCGAAAAATCCCCGTTCCGTCATTCCCGTGCATTCCCGTGCCCTTATTCGGCCGCCCCTGCTAGGGCCTGTTGACAATCATCGACCTGCGATGATGGCTGCGACAAGGTACCAGTTTGCAGTGTAGCTGCTATCGGTCTTGTCGTACCGTGTTGCGAT
>JANQGL010000432.1 GCA_028277325.1 Magnetospira sp. | reverse complement strand
TTTTCTGAGTTTGATGCGTGCGTGTTCGTTTGTGAACTGCCATTGAGCGATGCACCGCTTATGGTTTCGTTCTGTCGTCCACGCTTTGACGTCATGGGCGCCGGATCTGCAAACCTTTGTATTACAAGAAAATTAGTTACTCTTTTTTGGAATATGCTTCGTGTATGGATTAAATCAGATATTAAATATATCGTTTTGGAGTTTTATCTGATTCCCCAATGAAGAAACCGAAGAATTTTCGCTCCGCCCGGTCACCTAAAAAAACGTCCCACAAAATTCTCGTTGGTACACTATTTGCTGTTTTTTTGGGAGGAGAAAACACGCGTTTGGCTCGAGTTTGTTTATTTTCTGGTGTTTTGCAAATTCATTTGAAAATGTGACTGTAACGTTTCATTCTAGATACGAAGCGTTATTCCATCGGCTTCGCAGGCGTGCTTGGGAATGCTGGTGGCAAGGAGGTCATGGGCTGCGATGAAAAATTTGCGCGTCAGTATCCAGGTCAGCGTGATCGGAGCCGTCGCCATCTTCGGGTTTATCGTTGTCGGAACCCTGTACATGTTCAGCGCGGCGAAACAGGACCGTATCATCGCCGAGCAGATCGAGGCCGATCGCACGTTGACCCTCGCCTCGAAGATCGATCTTTTCTTCACGCGCGCGCGGGTCGTCGAGAAGGATTTCCTGCTCACCAAGAACGCGGAAAGGATCGATGAGCACGCGGAAACGATCGCCAAGGCCGGACCGCTGATTGAGGACCTTAAAGGCCAATTCGACGAGGAAGACGACCGGCTCGGCCTGGTCGAGCAGATCGGCTCGGCGTTCGAGATTTACGGCATGCAGTTCTTGAACGTGGTCAACGTCTGGAAACAGATCGGCCTGACCGGGCAGGACGGCTTGCGGAGCCAGGTGAACACGGCGGCCGACGACCTGGAACGGGTCTTGCGCCGCGACGCCCCGCCGTCCGACCTGGCCGCGTTTCTCCAGGTGCGCACGGCCGACAGGGCGTTCATGGCCCTGCCGAACGACGAGCGCCGGGAACGCGTCAACACCCTCGTCGCCGCGTTCGCCGAACGCATGAGCGGGCGCCCGGCGATCGCCGGGGCCGTCGCCGCCTACGGCGAGGTGTTCGACAAGCTGGCCGGCCTGCGGCTCGACGTCGGCATCGACCAGGACATCATGGCCAACATGTTCGACGTCGCGGCGCCGCTGCTGTTCGAACTGATCGAAGACGCCGAGGACACCCTGTCCCGCGCCAGCACCCGGCTGCGGGAAACGCAGTCGCAGGTCCTCACCCGCATCGTCGGTGCCATGGTCGTGGTCGGCGTCCTGGTGTTCGCGATCGGCTTGTGGATCGGCCGCGGGGTCAGCGGTCCGGTCGCCCGGATGACCGAGGCCATGGGTCGGCTGGCCGACGGCGATCTGGAGACCGACGTTCCGGCCCGCGACATGGGCAACGAGATCGGCCGGATGGCGGCCGCCGTGCAGGTGTTCAAGGAGAACGCCCTGCGGGTCCGCCAGATGGCACGGCAACAGAAGGAGCAGGGACGCCAGGCCGAGGAAAACCGCACGGCGGCGCTCCACCAGATGGCCGACACCTTCGAGGAAAGCGTCGGCCACGTGGTCGAGACGGTGACCTCGGCGGTCACCGAGCTGCAGGCGTCGGCCGGCGGCATGGCGAGAACCGCCAACCAGTCCATCCACCAGGCGGCGCAGGTGGCGGGCGCCGCCGAGCAGGCCTCCACCAACGTCGAGACCGTGGCCGCGGCGACCGAGGAACTGACCAGTTCGATCAACGAGATCTCACGCCAGGTCGCGCGCTCCACGGAGGTTGCCGGCACCGCGACCCGCGAGGCCACCGACACCGACCAGGCGGTGCGGGCGCTCGCCGACAACGTCCAGAAGATCGGCGAAATCGTCGATCTCATCAACGACATCGCCGAGCAGACCAACCTCCTCGCCCTGAACGCCACGATCGAGGCGGCGCGGGCCGGCGACGCCGGCAAGGGGTTCGCCGTGGTCGCCTCCGAGGTCAAGAACCTGGCCAACCAGACGGCGCGGGCGACCGACGAGATCGCCGGCCAGATCGGCGCCGTTCAGTCCGGCACCAGCGGCGCCGTGGACGCCATCGAACGCATCAACGGCATCATCGGCGAAATGAACGAGATCAGTTCCTCGGTCGCGGCGGCGGTGCAGGAGCAGAGCGCGGCCACCGAGGAGATCGCCCGCAACGTCGCGGAGGCGGCGACCGGCACCCGGAACGTGACCGACGCCATCGAGGCGGTGGAGACGGCGGCGCGCGAAACCGGCGACGCGGCCGACCAGATTCACGATGCCTCGGGCGAGCTGTCGCGTCAGGCCGAATACCTGCGCACCGAGGTCACGCGGTTCCTCGCCGAGGTGAGGGCGGACTCCAACGAGGTGCAGCTCCTGGCCTGGGACCCGCAGCTGGAGACCGGAATCCGCGAGGTGGACGCCCACCACAGGGAGATGTTCCAGAACGTCAACCGGCTCCATCAGGCGATGATGGGCGGCCGGGACTCGGACCGGACGGTGCGGGAGATTCGCGAGGGACTGGAACGGGACGTGCGCCGGCACTTCGTGGAGGAGGAGGCCCTGATGGAACGGATCGGGTTCCCCGAGCTGGCCGCGCACCGGCGCAGCCATCAGGATTTCCTGATCCAGTACGAATCCCTCGCGTCCGGTCTGGACGCCGGCGATCCCCAGGCGGCTTCGAGGTTCTTCGACTTCCTGGCCAAATGGATGCGCAGCCACATCGGCGGCACCGACCGCCGCATCATCGAGTTCCAGCAGGGCCGCCTCTGATCGGCGGTTCTCCCGGACGGGCATCATCGGCGGTTTTTTTCGGGGGCGCTATATGGTACCAACGGGCCGGGACGGGGCGGCCCGTCCCTCCTCGTCGTCCGCCGGACCGCCGCGCCATGCAAACCCTGACATTCGACGTGGCCCGGGAAACCTATCTCGCCCTCCAGCCGCTGATGCCCGCCACGCCGCGCCCGGTGGTCCCGCGGCGCGTCTCCGGTAGGGACCTGTCATCGCGGGACCAGCATCCATGACCCAGAAATTCGATATCCACGAGATCTACGACGTCAACAAGACGGTCCTCGTCTGCCGGCCGGACGTCGGCGCCGAGGTCGTCGAAAACACCTTCGCCGCCATGCACGAGTACGCCGAAAGCCTGCAGATGGCGGGTCTGGAAACCTTCTTCGACGAGGTGGTGTCGGGATCCATGTTCTCGAAGACCTCCACCCGCTGTCACTTCGTGGATGTCACCTACGGCGACTATTCGATGCGCATGGTCACCTCGGTGAAGAAGGTGGGCCGGGTGATGAGCATCTTCTCCTACGAACGGTTCCGGCCGCACCCGATCGCCCAGGATTACGGCATCGGCGACCGCCAGATCGTCGATTTGGTCCTGGGCAGCCTCAGGCGCCTCGACGACGCCGAGTTCTTCATGACCGTCGACCGGGTGTTCGACTTCGTCCATCAGCGCGGCGTCGAGACCGCCCTCGCCCTTGCCGAGCGGCACTGACCCGGCGCCTCAGGAGCCGGCCAGCGCCCCCACGTCGGGCAGGTCGCGGTGCCGCTCCGCGCGGTCGATCCCGTAGCCGACCACGAACCGGTCGGGCACCGTGAATCCCACGTGGTCGGCCGTCGCGCCCGCCTGGCGGCGGGCCGGC
>JANQGL010000147.1 GCA_028277325.1 Magnetospira sp. | reverse complement strand
ATTGCCGCCCCGGGTGCGCGACAACCTGTTCCGGCCGTTCGTCCGCTCGTCGCGGCGCGACGGCAGCGGCCTCGGCCTCGCCATCGTGCGCGACGTGATGCGGGCGCACGGCGGCGAGGTCAGCCTGGACCGCAGCGACGCCGACGGCACCCGGTTCCGCCTGGTGCTGCCGCTGGTCGACGAGGACGGCGAGGACGTCACGGAGGCCGCCGGATGACCCGATGGAACCCCGCCCGCTACCTGCGTCACGCCGGGCCGCGCCTGCGCCCGGCCCTCGACCTGCTGGCCCGGATCGACCTGGCGAGCCCGGCGACCGCGGTCGACCTGGGCTGCGGCACCGGCACCTCGACCCGCCTGCTGGCCGAGCGGTGGCCGGATTGCCGGCTGCGGGGGATCGACAATTCGGCGGCGATGCTCGATCAGGCGCGATCCGAAACCGGGGCGATCGACTGGGTGCTCGGCGACATCGGCGCCTGGACCGCCGAGGCGCCGGTCGACCTGCTATTCTCCAATGCCGCCCTGCACTGGGTGCCCGATCACGCGAGCCTGCTGCCGCGGCTGTTCGCGCAGGTGGCGGCGGGCGGCGTCCTCGCCGTTCAGGCCCCCCGGTTCGGCGAGCTGGCGGCCCATCGGGCCATCGAGTCGGTGGCCACCTCCGCCGCCTGGCGCGACCGGCTGGGCGGCGCGGTGCCGGACCGCCCGGTGCTGGCGCCCGCCGCCTATTACGACCTGCTGGCCGGATCGGCGGCGCGAATCGACATCTGGGAGACCGACTACCTGCAAATCATGGAGGGACCGGACCCGGTGCTCGACTGGACGCGCGGCACCGCCCTGCGGCCCTATCTCTCGGGGCTCGACGACGACCCGGCGGCGCGCGACGCCTTCCTGGCCGACTGCCGGACCGCCCTCGCCGCCGCCTACCCGCGTCGCCCGGACGGGATCACCCTGTTTCCGTTCCGCCGCCTGTTCCTGATCGCCGTCCGCCCCTGACCCCTCCCCGCGCACAAGGGAAACCGCCATGATCCTGTTCCTGACCCTGATTCTCGTCTGTCAGCTGGCGGGCGAACTGCTGGTCGCCGGCCTCGGGCTGCCGGTGCCCGGTCCGGTGATCGGCATGGCGCTGCTGTTCCTCGGCCTGGCGGTCCGCGGCGGGGTGCCGGACGGGCTGGCCGCGGTGGCCGACGGCCTGCTGCGCCATCTGGCGCTGCTGTTCGTGCCGGCCGGGGTCGGCGTGATGCTGCACGCCGGCCTGCTGGGACGCGACTGGCTGGCGATCTCGATCACCCTCGTCGCCAGCACCGCGCTGACCGTGGCGGTGACCGGCGCGGTGATGGCCTGGCTGGCGCCGCGCCGGACCGAGGACGGGCGGGCGGGTGAACCCTGATGCGCGGTCTGACCGACATCTGGGTCTACCTGAGCGCCAGCCCGCTGCTTCACCTGACGCTCACCCTGGCCGCCTATCAGGTCGGGGTCTTCCTGCACGCGCGCGGCGGCCGCACGCCGTTGCTCAATCCGGTGCTGCTGGCGGTGGCGGCCATCGTCGGCCTGCTGCTGATCACCGGCACGCCCTACGCGACCTATTTCGACGGCGCCCAGTTCGTGCATTTCCTGCTCGGCCCGGCCACCGTCGCCCTGGCGGTGCCCTTGTACCGGCATTTCGAGACGG
>JANQGL010000428.1 GCA_028277325.1 Magnetospira sp. | reverse complement strand
TGCCACCACCCGGCCGTCGCGCCACACCCGGCACACCACCGGCACCCCGCCGCTGACCCGCACCCGGATCAGATCGGCCTTCCTGCCGGCGGCGATCGTTCCCCGGTCGTCGAGGCCGACCAGTCGCGCCACGTTGCCGGACACCTTGGCCACCGCCTCCGGCAGCGGCATGTCCAGACGGTCGTTCAACAGATAGGCGGCATGCAGCATCGCGGCCGGCACGTAGTCCGACGACAGGCCGTCCAGAAGGCCTTCGGCGGCCACCTCCAGGGCCGACATGTTGCCGGAATGGGAGCCGCCGCGCACCACGTTCGGCGCCCCCATGATGGTGCCGAGGCCGGCCGCCCGCGACAGCACGGCGGCGGTGTGGGTGATCGGAAACTCGGCGACCACCATGCCGTCCTCGGCGCTTTGCCGGACGTGCTCCTCGGTGGCGTCGTCGTGACTGGCCAGGGGAACGTCGCGGTCGCGGCACATGGCGACGATGGTCCGACGGTTCCGGTCGGCGTGGCGGCGCTGCCGTTCCGTCTTGCGGACCAGGCGGTCCTCCAGCTCGGCGCGGCTGAACTTCTTGGCGTAATACTGGAAGTAGTGCTCCGGATCGCGCCACTGCCGCTGCCCGGGCGTGTGGTCCATCACCGACACCAGGCGCACCAGCGGATCGTCCGCATAGGCCTCGAACAGCTCGACCACGCAGGGGTCGGTGACCTCGCAACGCATGTGCAGCAGATGCTCGGCCCGCAGCAGGCCGTGGGCGCGGGCGTGGCGGACGGCGGCCACCGACTCCGCCATGATCCGGTTGCGGTGGCTTTCCTCCACGTATTCGCCCACCGACACCGCGTCGAACACGGTGGTGATGCCGGCCCCGGCGATCTGGGTGTCATGGCCGATCGCGGCGGCGAGGGCGGACGGCCAGACCACCCCGGGCCGCGGCTCCATGTGGCGCTCCAGGTTGTCGGTATGCATCTCGACCAGACCGGGCAGCAGATCGTCGCCGTCCAGGTCGATCGCGCCGGCGGCCGACGAACGCCCGCCCGCCACCTCGGCGATCAGGCCATCGCGCACCACCACGGTGCCGTCGAAACGGTCGTCCGCGGTCACCACCCGGGCGTTGGTCAGGATCAGGTCGTCCCTCATGCAACGGCCTCGCCGCCGACCGCTTCCGCCATCTCGTACAGGCGGGTGCCGACCCGCGCCCGCACCTCGGCGTCGTGGAAGATGCCGACCACGGCGGCGCCGCGCGCCTTGGCCTCCTCGATCAGGTCCATCACCGTTTCCCGGTTGGCGACGTCCAGCGAGGCGGTCGGCTCGTCGAGCAGCAGCACCGGATAGGGATGCACGAACGACCGGGCCAGGTTCACCCGCTGCTGCTCGCCGCCCGAGAAGGTGCTCGGCGCCAGGCGCCACAGGCGCTCCGGAATGCGCAGCCGGGCCAGCAGGTCGCCGGACCGCGCGCGGGCCTCGTCCGGCGACGCGCCGAGGCCGCGCAGCGGCTCCGCCACCACGTCGATCGCCGGCACGCGCGGCACCACGCGCAGGAACTGGCTGACCCAGCCCAGGGTGCGGCGACGCACGTCGAGGACCCGATGCGGCGGCGCCGTCGCCATGTCCACCCAGGCGCCGTCGTGACGGACGCGGATCTCGCCGGCCTGCGGAAGGTAATTGGCGTACAGGCTGCGCAGCAGGGTGCTCTTGCCGGCCCCCGACGGGCCGTGCAGGACCAGGCATTCGCCGGCCGCCACCTCGAAATCCACCCCGCCCAGCACCCGCAGCACCGCGCCGCCCTGGTTATGAAGGGTGAAGGATTTCCGCAGGCCGCGCACGGCGATCATCGGTTCGGGCATGAGGCGTTCTCAGGGTTGGAGGATGGAGGATACGAGAAGCTGGCTGTAGGGATGCTGCGGATCGTCGAGCACCTGATCGGTCAGGCCGGTCTCGACCACCGCGCCGCCCTTCATGACGACCAGCCGGTGCGCCAGCAGGCGGGTGACCGCGAGGTCGTGGGTCACCACCACCGCCGACAGGCCGAGATCGGTGACCAGGCCGCGCAGCAGGTCGAGCAGGCGCGCCTGCACCGAGACGTCCAGGCCGCCGGTCGGCTCGTCCATGAACACCAGGCGCGGCCGGGTGACCAGGTTGCGCGCCAGTTGCACCCGCTGCTGCATGCCGCCGGAGAAGGTGGCCGGCGGATCGTCGACCCGCTCCGGATCGATCTCCACCCGGGCCAGCCAGTCGGTGGCCTCGGCCCGGATGTGGCCGTAATGCCGCGCCCCGACCGCCATCAGCCGCTCGCCCACGTTGGCGCCGGCCGAGACGCCCATCCGCAGGCCGTCGCGCGGGTTCTGGCGGACGATTCCCCAGTCGGTGCGGATCAGCAGGCGGCGCGACGCCTCGCTCATCCGATAGACGTCCTGCAGGCCCTCGACCCGGGTGTCGTAAAGGACCCGGCCCGAGGTGGGCTCCAGTTGCGCCGACAGGCAGTTGAGCAGGGTCGTCTTGCCGGAACCGGATTCGCCGACGATGCCCAGCACCTCGCCGGGATGGAGGTCGAACGACACCTCCCGGCAGCCCACCTGGCGGCCGAAAAACTTGCTCACGCCCTCGGCGCGCAGCAGCGGTTTCGCGGTATCGACGGTCATCGCCCCTACTCCGCCGCTTCCAGGCCGGCCGGTCCGCCCGGCCCCAGGTGCCCGGCCTCGCGCCGCTCGCGGCAATAGTCGCTGTCCGAGCAAACGTACATGCGGCCGCCCCGGTCGTCGACGATCACCTCGTCCAGGTAGCTGTCGGCGGCCCCGCAGAGGGCGCAGACGTCATCCCACCTTTGGACCTCGAACGGATGGTCCTCGAAGTCCAGGCTCTCGACCTTGGTGTAGGGCGGCACCGCGTAGAGCCGCTTCTCGCGCCCGGCCCCGAACAGCTGCAAGGCCGGCATGCGGTGCATCTTCGGATTGTCGAACTTCGGAATCGGCGACGGCGCCATCACGTAGCGGTCGTTGACCAGAACCGGATAGTCGTACGAGGTGGCGATTCGGCCGTGCCGGGTGATGTCCTCGTAGAGCTTCACGTGCATCACCCCGTATTCGATCAGGGCATGCATCTTGCGGGTTTCGGTCTCGCGCGGCTCGACCCAGCGCAGGGGCTCCGGGATCGGCACCTGATAGACCAGGATCTGCCCCGCCCGGAGCGGCGTCTCGGGAATCCGGTGGCGGGTCTGGATCAGGGTCGCCTCGGGGGTGCGCTCGGTGGTCGCCACCCCGGCGACGCGGGCGAAGAACCTGCGGATCGACACCGCGTTGGTGGTGTCGTCGGCCCCCTGGTCGATCACCTTCAGCACGTCGTCGGGGCCGATCACCGAGGCGGTGACCTGGATGCCGCCGGTGCCCCAGCCGTAGGGCAGCGGCATCTCGCGGCTGCCGAACGGCACCTGATAGCCGGGCACCGCCACCGCCTTCAGCAAGGCGCGGCGGATCATCCGCTTGGTCTGCTCGTCCAGGTAGGCGAAGTTGTAACCGGTGACGACGCTCATTGGGCAACCTCCGCGTCCCGCTCGGCGCGCAGCCGGCGGATCAGGTCCAGTTCGCCCTGGAAGTCCACGTAGTGGGGCAGCTTGATGTGCTGCACGAACCCCGACGCCTCCACGTTGTCGGCATGGGAGAGGACGAACTCTTCGTCCTGGGCCGGCGCCTTCGGCTCCTCGCCCAGGTCGCGGCAGCGCAGCGCCCGGTCGACCAGGGCCATCGCCATCGCCTTGCGCTCCGCGTAGCCGAACGCCAGCCCGTAGCCGCGGGTGAACTTCGGCGCCTCGGTCCTGGGGCCCTTGGACTGGTTCACGGTCTCGCATTCGGTCAGCAGGAGGTCGCCGACCTCGACCGCAAAGCCCAGGTCCTCCGGCACGATCTCCACCGCCACCTCGCCCATCCGGATCTCGCCGATGAACGGGTGGGTGCTGCCGAACCCGCGCTGGGTGGAGTAGCCGAGCGCCAGCAGGAACCCCTCGTCGCCGCGCGCCAGGTTCTGCAGCCGCGCCGGCCGGTCGGCCGGAAACGCCAGCGGCTCGCGGGTGAGATCGGGAACCGCCGCGTCCGGGTCGTCCGCCGCCTCGCGCTCGATCAGGCCGCCGTGACCGAGCACCCCGGTCACGTGCGGCACCGGGTCGCCGCGCGGCTCGGCCGACGGCGCCCCGGGCGGCGCGTTGCCGGGGTCGGCCAGGTCGAAGTCGAGCAGCCGGTGGGTATAGTCGAAGGTGGGACCGAGCACCTGGCCCCCGGGCAGGTCCTTGAAGGTGGCCGAGATGCGGCGGTGGATATGCATGGCGGCGGTGTCCACCGGCTCGGTGACCGCGAGCCGCGGCAGCGTGGTCCGGTAGGCGCGCAGCAGGAAGATCGCCTCGATCAGGTCGCCGCGCGCCTGCTTGACGGCCAGGGCCGCCAACCCGCGGTCGTAGAGCGCACCCTCGGTCATCACCCGGTCCACGGCGAGACTGAGCTGTTCCGAAATCTGGTCCAGGGTCACCTCGGGCACCGACGGGTCGCCGCGCCGGTCCTCGGCGAGCAGCCGATGGGCGTTCTCGATGGCCTTCTCGCCCCCTTTGACGGCGACATACATGGCGTCACTCCTCGATGCGGGTGGTGCGCGGCAGGGCGGCGACCCGCTCGCCGTGGATCAGCACCACGTCGACCCCGCGCGGGAACCGGCGATGGTCGGCCGCCCGCCAGGCCGGGAAAGCGTCCGGGAGGCCGGCGACCGCCAGCCGATGCCCGGTCTCGATGCCGGGTCCGGTCAGCCGCCATCCCGTGCCGTCGTCCAGGGCGTCCACCTGGATCAGCAGGGTGGTCGCGGTCTCCGGGGAGTCGTCGGTCCCGGCCGCGAAGGCGTCCAGCGGCGGCATGGCGGCC
>JANQGL010000140.1 GCA_028277325.1 Magnetospira sp. | reverse complement strand
GGAGTCCCTGCTGATCGCCATTGCGGTGCTGATCGTCACCTGCCCGTGCGCCCTGGCCTTGGCCGTGCCGGCGGTCCAGGTCATCGCTTCGGGGCGGCTGCTGCGCCGGGGCATTCTGGTCAAGTCGGGGACCGCCCTGGAGCGTCTGGCCCGGGCCGACACCGTCGTGTTCGACAAGACCGGGACCCTGACCAGCGGGCGACCGGAGCTGACGGACGCCGACGCCATCGATGGCAATGCCCTGCGTCTCGCCGCGTCCATGGCGGCGGCCAGCACCCATCCGCTGGCCCGCGCCGTGGTCCGCGCCGTCCCCGGCGTTCCGGTGGCTGCAGGCGTGCGCGAGGAGCCGGGGCGGGGGCTGGCGATGACGGACGGCGGCGGCGAGGTGCGCCTGGGCAGCCGCGCCTGGTGCGGCATCGCCGACGACGGGGCGGAGACGGACGGTCCCGAGCTGTGGCTGGCCCGCTCCGGCGCCGCTCCGGTGCGGTTCGCCTTCGCCGACCGCCCGCGGGCCGACGCGGCCGAGGTGGTGGCGGCGCTCCAACGGCGGGGCCTGGCCGTGGCGCTGCTGTCCGGCGACCGGGCGCCGGTGGTCGAGGCCATCGCCCGCCGGGTCGGCATCGACCGCCGGCAGGCCGGCTGCGGACCGGCGGACAAGGTGGCGCACCTGCACGCCCTGGCCACGGAAGGCCGCCGGGTGCTGATGGTCGGCGACGGTCTCAACGACGCGCCGGCCCTGGCCGCCGCCGACGTGTCCCTGTCGCCGTCCACCGCCGCCGACGTCAGTCAGACGGCGGCCGACGCGGTGTTCCAGGGCGACCGTCTGCGGCCGGTGGCGGAATTCCTGGAGGTGGCGCGGCGGGCCGACGCCCTGGTCCGCCAGAATTTCGCCCTCGCGTTCCTCTACAACGGGGTGACCGTACCGCTGGCCGTCGCCGGCTTCGTGACGCCCCTGTTCGCCGCCGTGGCCATGTCCGCCTCGTCGGTGGTGGTGATCCTCAACGCGCTGCGCCTGGGGCGCCATGGCGCCCGCGCCGACCGATAGGAGACCGCTCGATGGATGTGATCGTCTACCTGATCCCGGCCGCCCTGGGGCTCGGCCTGCTCGGCCTGATCGGGTTCCTGTGGGCCCTGAAGAGCGGCCAGTTCGACGACCTGGACGGAGCCGCCAACCGGATCCTGTTCGACGACGACGACGATCCGGGGAAGCGGACCCGCTAGCTGTGATGTCTCGGGAGGTTGTCCACCCGGTCCGAACCGGGGGAAGCCGATGTTGCAGACGCATCCGTTTCCGAAGGAGGACCGAATGGACATGCACAAGAATGCACCTCCGACGCCTCGTCGCCGATACGGCCTTCACGGACAGGCTGCAGGGCCTCCGGTCGCGGCTCGGGGTCCCGATGCCGGCGCCCTCCGGCTACGTGGCCGGCCGCCCGGCCGAGAAGGGCGTCACGGTGTGGCGCAAGGACGCTTGAACACACATCGAAAAAAATGGAACCGAATCCGATTTCGTGCTCGTTTTTTTCCGGAACCGGCTCCCAACGGCCAAGCCCCGGACCCTTTGAGGGTCCGGGGCTTTCCGATGGCTGGGGTGGAAGGAATCGAACCCTCAACCTCCTGAACCAGAATCAGGCGCTACTACCAATTGAGCTACACCCCATCGGTCGGGCGGCGCATTGTCTAGCAAAGCCGGCGCACCGCCGCAACGGGAAATGATCCGGCATGCGCTCCCGTCGACGGCTTGGCACGCGCCGGCGGCGCGTGCCGTTGCGCTTTTGCTGAGCGGCATGTTGGGGTATGTTCGTGGTCTGGAACGAGGATCGGAACCAGGAGGAGCGGCGTGGATTCGGCGCCCGTGGCCAATGACGACGATCGAAACGCCGACATCGATTCGGCCGACCCGTCCGCTTCCCCAGACCTTTACGCCGCCATCGACCTGGGCACCAATAACTGCCGGATGCTGATCGCCCGCCCCGGTGCCACCGGGATCCGGGTGGTTGAATCGTTCTCGCGCATCGTGCGCCTGGGCGAGGGACTGGCCGGCACCGGGCGGCTGTCCGAGGCGGCGATGGGACGCACCCTGGACGCCCTCGCGATCTGCGCCGAACGGATCGCCCGGCGACCGGAGATCCGCCGGGTGCGCTGCGTCGCCACCGAGGCCTGTCGGCGGGCCGTCAACGGACCCGAATTCGTCGACCGGGTGCGCCGGCGCACCGGCCTCGAGCTGGAGGCCATCGCGGCCCACGAGGAGGCCGCCCTGGCCCTGCACGGCTGCGCCCCGCTGCTTGACCGCCACCATCCCCGGGCCCTGGTGTTCGACATCGGCGGCGGCTCCACCGAACTGCTGTGGGCGGAGATTCCGCGACGCGGCGAGCCGCGCATCCTCAACGCCATCTCGCTGCCGCACGGCGTGGTGACCCTGTCCGAGAACTACCGCTGCGATCCGGTGCCGGTCGCCGAGTACCGGCAGATGATCTCGCGGGTCGAGGGCGACCTGCTGCGGTTCGACCGCGATCACGGCATTTCCGAGGAGGTGGCCCGCAAGCGGGTCCAGATGCTCGGCACCTCGGGCACCGTGACCACCCTCGGCGCGGTCCACCTGAAGCTGAACCGCTATCGCCGCTCGCGGGTCGACGGCCTGATCATCGACTTCGAGAACCTGGAGGCGGCGCGCGCCTGCCTGTGCCGGATGACCTGCGAGGAACGCTCGGCGATCCCCTGTATCGGCGAGAGCCGGGCCGACCTGGTGGTCGCCGGCTGCGCGATCCTCGACGCCATGTGCCGCCGCTGGCCGGTCGGCCGCCTGCGGATCGCCGATCGCGGCCTGCGCGAGGGCATGCTGCTGGGCCTGATGGCGGCCGACGGCCACCGCTGCGACCGCTCGCCGCGGCGCGGCGCCCGCCCGCCGCGGGCCGAGCGGACGCCGACCGCGACGGCGACCGCCGGCGCATGAGCCGCAAGGACGGCGGCCACACCGGACGCGGCGCGGCGGTGCGGGTGAAGACCGCCAAGGGCCGCAAG
>JANQGL010000027.1 GCA_028277325.1 Magnetospira sp. | reverse complement strand
TGATATGCCTCAAGGAGTTTCGAATCGGACTCTAAGGCTCGACACCCCCCACGCCCGGGACAGCAAGGACGAAGCGGTCCGCTGCGCCGCCAGCCGCCTTGCATCCAATGCCACGTTGCAGCGGAGCCCCGAACTTTGGAATTGGGCGCGGGGCCTTGCCGCGATTCCTGACGACGACACTTCCGACGCGCGGCGTGCGGTGGGGCCGGCGCCGGCGCCGGCCCGGGCCGTCGGGTAGGGGCGCGGCCGTGACGGCGGCGGACAACCCCCTCCAGGGACGCCATGGACGCGGCGAAGGCGGGCTCGGAGCCCGAGACGCTTACGGCGGCCACGGTTGGCGGTCTCGCTCCGGACGCGGCGGAGAAAGCCGCCGCCGTCCTGGACGCCGCCTTCCGGGTCTTCGCCGTCGGCGCGCCGGACGTCGCCACCATGAACGAGACCCTGCGGATCAACGCCGACATGGTCCGCGCCCTTGAGGCCCTGGACCCGGATCGCTTCGCCGATCTCCGCGCCGCCGTCCGCCGGCGCCGCATCGAATGCGGATTTCCGCCCGATCCGCCGTCCACGCCACCATCTGGACGGAGGCTCGATTGACCCGCCCACGCCGCCGCTTGTGGGACTACGAATCGCCCCGGGGGATCACCGCGGGGGAGGCGGCCCATCTTCTCGGGATTAGCGAAAGCACCTTCAAGACCATCTTGCCGGACCTGGAACGGGCCGGTTTTCCGAAACAGGACTCCCTGACCGGACGACGTGACAAAAAAGCCATCGACCTCTGGCTTGACAGGCGCGCAGGCATCGCCTCACCCTTGGCCGTCGACCAAGGCGACGATGGGGATTTGGGGGCGCGGCTTGACCAATGGGTGAAATCCGGGGGCGTCACCTCGTAACGAAAGGCTCCGGCTTCTATTTTCAGACGACCCGGGCCATGCGCGAAAAGGGAATGGTCTCCGAGCCACTGGGGACCGACCCCGCCGCCGCGATCGCGCGCGCGGAAGCGCTCAACGCCCAATGGGACGCCATCCGGCGCGGCGATGGGCAGGCCGCCGGCAACGCACCCGCCACCGGCACCGTCGCGCACCTCATGGACGACCTGCGCCGGTCCTCGCACTGGCGACGGAAAAAGCCCCGCACGATCGAGGAAATCGAATACGCCTTCGCCATCATCGAACCCCTGTTCGGGCCGGCGGCGGTCAAGTCGATCAAGGCCGGAGATTGTGAAAAATTCTATGACGGGCTTCGCCGGCACGGAAGCATGCATCGGGCGGCCAAGATCATGAAATGGTTCCGATATCTGTTCAGCTACGGATGCAAGGTCCGGTACCAGGGGATGACCTACAACCCGGCCCTGTCCGTCGCCATCGAACACCCCGCCCCCCGGCGCGCGGTCTGGACCGAGGATCAGGTGACCTCCGCCATCGCGTCAGCCACCAAGCAGGGAGAACACGGCGTCGCGATCACCATCGCGATCGCCTACGACACGAGCCTTCGGCCGGGCGACATCCGCGCGTTGATCTGGGAACAATTCGATGGGGAAAGCTTGTGGTTGACGCAGGGCAAAACGGACAAACCGATTCGCGCGCCCCTTTGGCCGGAGACCGTCAAGGCCCTGGACGCCTACGTGAGGGCCCTGGGCGTGACGCCACTGCCGCAAGCGCCCATCGTCCTGTCGCGATCCGGCAAGGCGTTTTCGCGACATCATCTGGCCAAGATCAGCCGGAGAATCCTCCGTGGCGCCGGGCTCCCGGACGACGTCCAGATACGCGACCTGCGCCGCACGGCCTCCAAGGAACGTGCAGATGTCAACGCGTCGGCACAGGAACTGGCATCGGCGACCGGGCATTCCATCGGCCGTAGCGCCCAAATCCTCGACGTCTACAATCCGCCGAGCTACGAGGCCGCGAAGCGGGTCCAGGAACGCCGCCGGAAAGCAAGAGTTCGGAACAGGGCGAAAACGAAAAGTTTGAAAGCACCGGCCTGAAAAGTTTGAAAGGCGCCGAAGCACCTTCCTAACCTATTGATTTCATTTGGCGACCCCAACGGGATTCGAACCCGTGTTGCCGGCGTGAAAGGCCGGTGTCCTAGGCCTCTAGACGATGGGGTCCCGGAGCCCGGGTTTGTAGCCGCCTTCGCCCGCCAAATCAAGCCCCCTCGACATCGCCGGAGGCGCCGGCCGGCGCCGCGTCGTCGATCTGCAGCTGCACCGCGTCGCCGTTGCGCCAGGTGTCGCGGCGCAGGCGACCGGCCACGTGCAGGATCGCCCCCCGAGAGTCGAGCAACGCCCGGCCCAGGGCATCGTCGGCGCATCGGAACGCGATCGCCCTGACCCGCCCGCCGTCGAGCGCCCCGGCCAGGGTGCAGCGCACGTGCGCCTCGCCGACCCCCGTGGCCGCGACCACCCGCACCCCGGTCAGCGCGAACCGCGGTTCCGGATTGCCGGCCCCGAACGGCGCCGCCCGCGAAACCGCCTCCAGGGTCGCCGCATGGGCCGCCGTCGCCTTCAGCGCGCCGTCGAGCGGCAGGTCGGGGATCAGGCCGGCCGCCGGCAGGCCGCGCCCCAGGCGCTCGGTCAGGAAGTCGAGGAATCCGCCGATCCCCTCGGACGCCACCGTGAACCCGGCCGCCATGGCATGGCCGCCGCCCTTCAGGATCAGGCCGCCTTGCCGCGCCGCGATCACCGCCGCGCCGAGGTCGAGGCCGCGCAGGGAACGCCCGGAGCCGACCGCGCCGGCGCCGTCGCGGGCCAGCACGCAGGCCGGCCGGTTGTAGCGCTCGGCCAGCCGGCTGGCCACGATCCCGACCACCCCCGGATGCCAGCCGTCGCCGACCGCCGCCACCAGGGCCGGGCGCAGCAGACGGTCGGGGTCGGACTCGATCCGCGCGATCGCCTGCTCCAGCACCGCGGTCTCCAGGATC
>JANQGL010000481.1 GCA_028277325.1 Magnetospira sp. | reverse complement strand
GTCTGGGTCTTCAGGGCCTCGGTCAGCAGGGACATCAGGCGGGCCGCCCGACTGGCGGCGTCGCCCATGTCGCGCGACGCCTGTTGCAGCGCCGCGTGCGCCTCCGCCAGCTGGTTGCCGCCCCGCTCGGCGATCCCGCTCAGGCTGCCCGACTGGCGGTGCAGGATCTCGGCCGCCTGCTGCAGCCGCAGTTCGGCCTCGTCGGCGGCCTGCGCCAGGTCGGCCCGCCGCCCGGCCAGAAGGTCGCCCAGTTCGCGCATCGCGGTCTGCGCCCTGGTGGCGCCGTCCATGGCCTCGCCGGTGCGGTCGGCAAGCTGTCCGGCGACGCGGCCCAGCATGTCCTCGGCCACCGCCGCGGCGCGCTCCAGGTCGACCGCGTTGCCGGTCAGGAGCTCGGCCACCTCGCTCAACCGGCCGGTGGTCCGGTCGGCCACTCCGTCGAGCCGTTGGATGCGTTGCTGCAACACCTCGTCCAGGTCGCCCAGGCGGGCCGCCGCCGCCTGCCCCAGATCGCGCAGCCGTGCCACCTTCTTGGCGAAGCCGTCGTTGAGCCGGGCCGATCTGTCGCCCACGTCCACCAGCTGCGCCAGCCCGTCCTGCAAGGCCTGCAGGACCGACCTGAGGCTGCCGACTCCGGTGTCCCCCGCCGCCTCGATCTCCACGCTGCGGGCCCGCAGCGCCTCGCCCAGGCGGTCGATCTCGGTGCGCGCCTGGGTTTCCGCGTAGGACAAATCGGTGGCCCGCTGCTGGAGGGTCTGGGCCGAGGCGTCCAGGCTCTTGCGCAGGTCCTCGCCCTGGGTCACCAGGGCCGCCGTCTGGCGGGCGATGGCGTCGCCGGCCTCGCCCAGCTTCGACACCGACTGCGCGCTGCTCGCCGCCAGTTCGCCGCTCCGCCGCGCCACCGCGTCGGCCACCGATTCGACGCGGTTGAGCGCCTCGCCGCCGAGCGCCGTGAGGGCGCCGTCGAGATCGCCGATCCGGCCGCTCAGGTCCTTGACCCGCTCGCCGACCCGCACCGACGTGCCATCCACCGTGTCGGCATGGCCGGCCAGCCCGCGCCCCGCCTCGGCGATCCGTTCGAGCGCCGTTTCCGCGGTCCGGTCCAGGCGTCCGGCTTGCCCGTCCAGCCCCGCATTGGCCTGCGACAGGTTCTCCAGCACCCGGGTCGAGGTCTCCTCGAGGGCCCGGGCCTGCGCGTTCAGGGCGGCTTCGGCGGTCGAGGCCTGTCCGGCCACCCGCCGCGCCACGTCCTCCAGGTCGCCGGCCTGCCGCATCAGGGTCTCGCGCATCACGTCGGCCCGGGTCGCCGCGACCTCGGTCCGCTCGTCCATCCGCCGCCCGTGCTCGTCCAGCGACGCCGCCGTCCGGCGGGCCTTTTCGGCCGCCTCGGCGGTGCTGTCGATCAGCCGCTGGGCGCTGTCGGCCAGGGTGCGCGCCACCGCGTCGCTGCGCTCGCCGGCCCGGGTGCCGGCCTGTTGCAGGGCCTCGGCGCGGGCCTCCAGCAGGTCGGTGACCTCGCGCGCCAGCCCGAGGGCCGCGCTGGCGGCCTCCCCGAACCCGTCGCCGCGCCGCCCCAGCAGCTCGGTCAGGGTCTCGATGCGCTCGGCGTCGGTCGCCGCGCGGGTGCCCAGGTCCTCGATCCGGGTGCCCAGCGCCTGGGTCGCCTCGCGCACCCGGCTGCTGACCAGATCGGCCGCCGCCACCAGTGCGTCGGTGCGCCGGCGCAGCGCCTCCTCGACCGCTTTCGCATGGTGATCGGTGCCTTCGGAGGCCTTGTGCAGCTCCTGGATGCGCTCGCGGATCAGGCCGTCCACCGACCGGGCCCGCGCCACCGCCTCCTCGGTCGCCTCGCCGAGGGTCCGCGCCTGGGCGCGCAGCGACTTGGAGATTTCACCGATCCGTTCCTCCGCCCCGGCGGTCGGATAGGCGAGCCGCGACAGGTGCCAGCGCAGGGCCTGCGCCTCGGATTTCAGCAGCCGCCCGCGCTCCACGAAGGCGGCGGCCAGCCACAGCAGGGCGACCGGGGTCAGGACGCCGACCGCGAGACCGCCGATTTCGTGCGGCAGCAGCAGTCTGACCTGATCCCACCCCATGCGGTCGTGGACCAGATAGGCGCTCAGCGCGATCCAGGACACCGACACCACACCGGCCGCCACCGAGGCGAGGCGGACCCGCACGTGAAACGGCGGCCGCCACTCCTCGGGCCGCAGCGACTCGGCGTCGTCGGTCGCGTCGGCGATCAGCGCGGCCAGGCGCGCCGCTTCCTCGGCGTCATAGGCCACGGTGATGTTGCCGTTGCCGGACTTGCCGCCGGACCCGGATGACGTCCTGCTCATGCGCCGGTCCCCGAGGAGCCTCCGTCCGTCCCTATTCCGAAATGTCAAGGGTAACGGAGCAATCCCGAACAGAACATTAAAATCGTTCGCAGGGGTTCGCGCGCGACTCCCGTGGACGCGGCGAACGCGTGCACCGGGGGATTCACCGGCGCGGTCAGGAGGTCGCCCAGGCGATCAGGGCGAGGCCGATCACGCCGGTGATCAGGGCGCGTCCGAAATCCAGCTCGATCAGTCGACGCAACGCCGTGCCGAGCAGCAGCACCCCGAGCAGTACCAGGGCCCAGGTGAGCCAGCTCGCCCCCTGCAGCCCGCTGCCGCGGGCGAGCCCGTCCATGAACGACCCGAGTGCTTGTCCCAGCCGGCCGCCGACCTCCGACAGCCAGGCGATCAGCACCCCGAGAAGCTCGCCGATCCGCTCCAGAAGTCCCGGTTCGTGCATGGCTGGCCTCCGCGCCCCAGATGGCCTCGAATAGCCCAGAGCCGGCGGAGAATCAACCGGGCGATGCAACCCCGGATCGAGGTACCATGCCGGGTCCGCCATTTCGGGAGACCGACGATGCCGTTATTGACCCTGCGCACCAACCAACCGCTCGACGCCGCCGCCACGGATCGCCTGATGCGCGACCTTTCGCGCGCCGCGGCCGAATCACTCGGCAAGCCGGAGTCCTACGTCATGGTCCGCCTGGACGCCGGCCAGCCGCTGCTGTTCGGCGGCAGCGACGCCCCGGCGGCGTTCCTGCAACTGAAAAGCCTCGGCCTGACCGAGGACCGCACGAAAGACCTGTCACGCCTGCTGTGCGACCTGGTCGGCGACCATGTCGGCGTGCCGGCGGCGCGGACCTATATCGAGTTCGCGTCGCCGGCGCGCGCTTTCTGGGGCTGGAACGGCGGCACCTTCGGCTGACCCGGGTCTCCCTCAGCCGTCGCCGCCACCGCCGCCACCGCCGCCGTCGTCGTCGCGCCCGCCGAAGCCCTGATTGCCCTCGCCCGGACCGAAGCCGGTGTTGCCGGTGCCGTCGCCGCCGAGGACCGACTGGTCGCCGCCGGAGGTCCGCTTGCGGAACGAGACCTTCCAGGAATGCCGCCCCTCCAGGGTGTCGGGCGACGGATGAATGCCGCTGTCGATCAACTCGTCCCAGATGGTCGAGTGGGTGGCCTCCTCGATGTCCTCGCGCAGCCCGTAATCGTCGATCCAGATCTGCACCTCGTAGGTGGCGACCCAGCCGCCGTAGGACCAGCGCATGCCGGTGAACCGCGCCTCGGGCGCCGGATCGCGCAGCACGTTCGGCAGCTTCTCGGCCACGTGGGTCATGATCTCGTCGATCGTCTCGTGATTGTATCGGGCGTCCACCTCGACCGCCAGTTCAAGGCGGACATGCTTGTAGGAATTGAAGTTGTGGACCTGGGATTCCGAGACCTGGCCGTTCGGCAGGCTGATCACGTAGCCGTTGCGGGTCTTGATCCGGCAGGTCCGCCAGGTGATGTCCTCGACCCGCCCTTCGTCCAGGTCGCCGATCTTCACCCAGTCGCCCACGTTGAACGGCCGTTCGATGTTCAGCACGATTCCGGAAAAGATGTTCGAAATGTTGGCCTGAATGGCCAGACCGACGATCATCGCCAGAAGGCCGGAGGTGGCCAGGAGCGAGGTGATCTTCTGGTCGTAGACGAAGGCGACGATGCCGAACACGGCGAGCGAATAGACGGTGGCCGAGGCGAACACCCGCACCACGTTGGGAATGGTGCGGCCGGTGTGCTCCTCCAGCGGCAGCCAGACGAACCGCTCCAGGGCCAGGCCCAGCAGGCGCGCCGGCACGATCCACCACAAAATGTCGTAGACCGTGACGATCATGTCGATGTAGTAGCCCTCCAGGTTCCGGAACGAGCTTTCGAGCGCCATGTTGCCGGCCGAGGTGAGCAGCAGCGGCCACGACACCAGGCGCAGGAGCCAGGACTGCAATCCCCAGAACCGGCGCCCCCCCTGGCGGTCCATCCACACCGCCACCAGGCTGCCCAGCAGTCCGAAGATTCCCACGTACAGGAAGTACTCGTCCGGCACGAAGTCGCGCGCCTGGGCCTGGCCGGGCTTGACCAGGACGCCCAGGTCGATGCGCGAGAACTCGGGCGAGTTGGCGGTATAGCCCACGTAGGCGGGGTCGCCGAAGGTGCTCTTGCGCACGATGTCCTGCGACACCCAGGCCCGCTCCGCGATCCAGCCCATGTTCGGGTTGAGCGCCTGGTCGTCCCGGACCTGGTCCAGCACCGACCCCCCGGAGGCCAGGTTCATGCCGAGAACGTCAACCACGTAGAGCAGGTTGTTCCGATTCAGCTTGCGGTGCGAGAAGCTGACCCCCAGCACGTGCGAGCCGTAAAAGCGCTGCGTCTGCGTGAAGTTGAGCAGGAACTTGCCGGTCACCCGATAGGCCCGGTAGGTCATGTCGCCGATCTGCTGAACCTCGATCGGGTCCTTGAGGACGATGTCGTCCACCGCGTTGGAGAACACCACGTCCTGCGGTTCGAAATCGCCCCGATAGCGGAACCAGATGACGAAATTGAGGGTGGCGCTGTTGTCGTCCACCGACAGCTCCGAGACGTCCTTGAGTTCGAGGCCGGTGTAGACCACGTTGGTGCGGTACATGAAGCGGTCGTTCACGTAGAGCACCTTGCCCTTGCGCAGTTCCTCGATGTAGTTGGTCCGGCCGCCGCCGCGGATCGGCTGCAACTGGGTCAGCGCCGACACCATGTCGATGCCGTTGTAGCCGCCGATGAGGACCGGCGCGACGGCCCGTCCCTCGGTATCGAAGGAGCGCGGACCGGCGATCCCGGGCAGCGCCTTTTCCGGCGCGTCGAGCCCGCCGAGGAATCCGCGCACCGCGGTGCGCAGATCGGCCGGCGACGCATCCAGCGCCTCTTCGGGCAGGCGCTGAAGCGCCGACACCATCAGGTGCATCGCCTCGAAGGCGTAGGCCGCCACCCAGTCCGGCGCCTCTCCGTAGCGCTGCCGATAGCGGTTGCCGAACACCTGCGCCGTTTCGTTGGCGGTGTCGAACAGCAGCGGGGTCGCGGCGAGCATGCCGTCCGTATAGCCGGCCCGGTCGGCGCCGGGCGGCAGCGCATCCGCCAGCGCCGCCTTGAACGCCGAGGTGGTCAGCGTGGTCGGCGCGACGATCACGTTCTTCAGGCGCGCGTCGCGAATCAACCGCAGGAGTCGCGCCCCCGCGCGGTCGTCGACCGCCAGGAACAGGGCGCCGGCGTCCTTGCGGTCCTCCAGCTCGCTCACGATGCGGGCCAGATCCTCGTCCAGGGTCGGCGACCCGGAATCGAACCGCCACGTATAGCGGATCGCGGTGCCGAACCGCCGGTAGGTGGCGTCGAAGGGAGCGGCGAGGGTCCCGGAGAACAGCGCCTCGTCCTGGATCACCGAGATCAGCCGATGGCCGAGCACGTTGCGCGCGTAATTGGCGAGAAACCGCGCCTGGTGCTCCAGGTCGAACGACGTGCTGAACACGGCGCGCCCGTCCGCACCGACCGGCAGCGGCCGTTCGGACAACGGCGCCGGCAGGATCGCCGGCAGGCCCTCCCGCGCATAGACCTCCGCCGCCGCCCGCGCGGCCGCGTCCCGCCAATGACCGACCGTGCCGACCACGCCGCCGGCGGCCAGGGCCTCGGCCTGCCGGCGTGCGGTGTCGGGATCGTCGGCGTCGTCCAGGGCGTCGAGGGCCAGGCGGCGTCCGTTGATCCCGCCACTCTGGTTGACCATGTCGACGTACAGCTCGGCACCGCGCCGCAACGAGGCGCCGATCGGTGCGTCGGCGCCGCTCATCGGCCCCACCACGGCCAGGGCCAGGGAGGCCTCGGCGTCGGTTTTCAGGATCGTGTAGCGGGCCAGTTGGGCCAATCCGAGGCTGGCCAGGGCCAGAACCAGAACGATCAGAAAGAAACGCTGGCGCCCCGACGGGCCGGTTTTCCCCTGCTTGGCCAATTCGGACCCTCCCTCACGCCCCAAAGTGCCCCACATTGTCTCCGAACGGAGAAGAAAATCAATGAAAAGCAACGGCCTCGCGCGGGCTCCGAGTCCGGCCCCGGCCGGCCACCCGTATCCTGGGCGCCGACCGCCACCGCATCGCGTGCCGCACGGGGTGCCCGACGGTCGTCACGCGACGTCGATGCCGACCGGTTCGACCGATTGCTGGCCGCTGTCGTCGCCGACCGCCACCGTGAAGGAATCGTCGTCCCCGCCGCCGTCATGGACATAGGTGTAGGTATTGCCCTCGAGGACCAGGGACTCGCCGTGCGCCGGACCGTCCACGATGCCGTAGCTCAGGGCGCCGCCGTCCGGGTCGCGGCCGAGGATCAGCCCGCGGTAGGTCTCGCCGTCGGCGATCTCGGGATGGGACAGGTTCGCGTAGACGGCGCCACCGGCGATGGCGCCGTCCGGCCCGCCGCCCGCCGCCCCGTTGGCGGCGACGGTCCCGGTGGCCTCGTTGAGACTCCAGTAGCCGATCGGACCGGGTTCGCCAGGATTGAGCTGGCGGGTCATTTGGGCCGCGACCTGATCGACGCCACGCGCCGTGTCCCACAGGCGCACCTCGTCGATAACGCCCTTGAACATATTGGAAAGATTGCCATTTTCATCCAATCGCGCACCAAACATCAGGTCGCCGCCGGAGGCCTCGGGGTCGGCGCCGACACTCTTGCCGTCCGCCTGCGCCACGCCGTCGACGACCAGCGACATCTGACCGCCGGCCGCGTCGTAGAGTCCGGCCACGTGGACCCAGGCGCCCTCCGCCACCGGCGCGTCGGACAGCACGCTCGTCTGGCCGGCATCGGTTTCGAGGGTGAACGACAGACGGCCGCCGGTCAGCCCGATCTCGAACCCGCCGCCGGTCAGGCTGGAAATCAGGGCCTGGTCGCCGCCGCCAACCGAATCCGGCCGCAACCAGGCTTCCACGGTGAACGAGGACTGCGCGACGCCGCCGAATCCGTCGATCCGCACCGCATCATCGCTGCCGTCGAACGCGAGCCCGAAATTGCTCGCCAGGGTCGGGGCGCCGCCATCGAGCACCACCTTGCTGGTTGCCGTGTCACCGTTGACGTCGGCGGCGGTCGCCGTCACCGTGATGCCCGATTCGG
This sequence comes from Magnetospira sp., assembly GCA_028277325.1. Lineage (GTDB taxonomy): Bacteria > Pseudomonadota > Alphaproteobacteria > Rhodospirillales > Magnetospiraceae > JANQGL01. The sequence goes on along the minus strand of JANQGL010000481.1, from coordinate 2,743 downwards.
GCAGGTTGATGTCGGGCAATCCGTCGGCGTTGGCATCCGGCACCTGGAACACCAAGCCGTCCAGGTGCGCCGGATCGAGCGTCGCGGCGCCGCCGGCGATCGGCACCTTGGCGCCGTCCCCATCGAACAGCCGCACGCCGTCCGGAATGCCGCTCACCGCGATCTTCAGGGTTTCCGATCCGTCGCCGTCGGCCAGCTCGGCCGAGACGGCAAACGGGACCAGGATATCCGGTCCGGGAAATCCGGAATGCGCCGCCAGGTGTTGCGACAAACCGGCGACCTCGCCGGCGTCGAGCGCCTCGTTCCAGAGCCGGAGTTCGCCGATCGCCCCCCGGAACTGCCCCAGGAGCCCGGTCACGGGAATGTCGATCTCGGGCGCCGCGGGATCGGTGGTGATCGTATCGCCGTTCAACCCGCCGATCGTGATGTCTCCGACATGGTCCGGCATCACGCCGGCGCCGGACATCGCGCCCGCTTCGGCGCCGTTCAGGTAGGTGGTCAGGGTGCCGCCCCCCGGGGCCGTGGAATCGTGCACCACGACCAACGAATAGACCGAGTCGGGCGTCACGGACCCCACGTCGATCGTCAGGTGGCCCCACAGGTTTTCCTCGCTGTAGGCGTGAACCCGCAGTTCCCCCTCGAAGATGTAGATCTGGTATCCGTTGAGCTGACCGCCTTCCTCGTAAACGATCTGATAGCCCGCCACGTCGTCGCCGGTCTGGAGCGCAACCGCGATGCTGCGTTCGGCGTAGCCGCCGCTCGACGAATTGATGTCCCCGTGATTGGCGATGCCGAGGACGCCGGACGTCTTGGCGAAGACGAGCCCGCCGTTGCCGTTCATCGCATCGGCGTTGTAGACCACCTCATCCGCGCCGCTGGCCACCGCGTCGTGGTTGTTGCCGGTCAGGTCGTTCCAAACGCCCACCGGCGTGGTTCCGTCGCCCGCCGCGGTCGAGGCGCTGAAGGCAAAAACCTGATCGCCCGGCACACTCGGCAGGATACCGCCGGCCGGACTCCCGAACCCGGCCGCCAAGAGCGGCGGATCGGCCACCGGCGCCACCTGCACCGGCACCACCAGGGTCTGGGCCAGCCCGCCGTCGTCGGTCACCTGCACCGTGATCGCGGCATCGCCGGAGGCGTCGGCCGGCGGCACGTAGATCACCGAGTCCGGCAGCGCGAGAAACGCGTTGATCGCATCTCCGGTGCCGCTCAGCGTCACCTCCGTGCCGCCGCCGCCGACCTTGACGTCGGATGTCCCCGGCGCCACCGCGAGGCTGCCGGGCTTCACCTTCAGGACCAGGGTCTGCTGCGTCTGCATGCCATCCGGGTCGAACAGCGCCAGGCCGGACAGCGAAACCGGCACATCCTCCGGCGTGCTCAGGCTTCCCGGCCCGTCGAGGGTCGGGGCATCGTTGGTGCCGGTGATGGTGACGGTGACGGTCTGCGTGGCCGCGCCGTCCAGGGAGGTCACCTGGAACGCGTCGGTCAGGGTGGCGCCGGCCGGCAGCGCCTGCACCTCGGCCTTCGTGCTGTCCAGGGCGTAGCTCCAGGCGCCGTCGGCGCCGATGTCGAAGCTCCCGTACAGCCCCGCCGTGCCGCTCTGCGCCACGACCGACCCCTCGCCGGCATCGGGATCGGCGATCGACAGGGTGCCGGTGACCGGCACCGCCGCGTCCTCCGGCACCCCGCCGGTCAGGTCGCCGCTGATCACCGGGATGTCGTTCGCCCCCGTGACCGTGATCGTGTGCGTGGCCGCGGCGGTTTCGCCCTTGCCGTCGGACACCTGATAGTCGAACGAAACCACCTGGATCGCGCCCGACGCCAGACCGTCGAACGCCCCGCCGGGGTCGAAGCTGTAGCTGCCCGTTTCGCCGAGGGTGAGGGTGCCCAGGGCCGGGCCGGTGACGAGCGTGAACGTCAGCGTGTCCCCATCCGCGTCCTCGGCCGCCAGGAGTCCGCTTGCGGGGGTGTTCTCCCCGGTCGCTTCCGCGCTGTCGGCGACGACCGGCGCCTGGTTCAGGGCCCCTTCCGGCGCCGTGGCGTCGTCGTCGTCATCGTCATCGTCGTCGTCGTCATCGCTATCCGACGCACCATTGCCCTGTCCCGCGACCAGGGGCGAGAAGCCGTCGTTGCCGCTCCCGCCGGCCAGAACACCCGGATCGCCGCCGAAATCGGGGCCGCTCCAAAGGTCGCCGCCGGTGCCGGTGTTTCCGCCGGCCGCCGTGGCGATTTCGTTGAGGTCCTCCGGGGTAAGCTCCTCCTCGACGACGACCTCCTCCTCGACCACGACCTCCTCGACGACCGTTTCCTCGATCACTGTTTCGGTCTGCGGCGCCGGGGTCTCCTCGCCGGCCGCCAGGCCGTCTTCGAGCAGGCTCGCCAGTTCGGTGTCCACGTCCTCGGTCCCGGTGCCGGCGGGCGCGCCGTCGAGGGCGGCGGCGACGGCCTGCGCGCCCTCGCTCGCCGTCTGGCCGGCCGACGCGGGATCGGCGCCGGTTTCGAGCGCCGTCGACAGGATGCTTTGGTAGGCCGGGTCGTCGGGAATCCCGCTCGCGTCGCCGGACGCCAGCGCCTCGAGCAGCGGATTGCCGCCGAGATCGGTGGCCGCCTGCGCCTGCCGCACCGACTGCGCCGCGTTGAAGGCGGTGGTGAGCGCCTGGCCGAGGCCCTGCCCGTTCACCAGGGCTGCCGAGAGACTGTCCTCGAACGCCGCGACATCGCCGCCCATCGATCCGACCAACTG
>JANQGL010000453.1 GCA_028277325.1 Magnetospira sp. | reverse complement strand
GCGCGGTGGTCGCCACGACCACCGGCCGGGCGGCCCGGCCGGCGCGGTCCACCAGGTCCCGCAGCGCTTCGCGGCGCGCCGTCCAGTCGGCCGCCGCCGCCCAGCCGTCGTCCACCACCACCACCAGGGGACCCTCGGGCGGCGCCGTCGCGCGATCGAATCGCGGCCCGGCCGCCGCCAGGATCACCAGGACCACGGCGGTCAGCCGCAGGACGACCAGCCACCACGGGGCGCGCCGCGCGGTGCGCCCGCCGTCCGCCAGATCGAACAGCAGGCGGGCCGGCGGAAACCGCAGCAGGCGGGCCGGCGGCGGCAGCGACCGCAGCAGCGGCACCAGCAGCGGCACCGCGACCAGTCCGGCCAGCATCCAGGGGGCGGCGAAGGTCAACGGCCCGGGCGTCAGCACGGCACCTCCGACAATCTTTCGTACAGCGACAGCAGAACCGGTTCGGGGGGCGCGTCGGTGCGGTGCCAGATCAGGTCGCAGCCGAATCGCCGCGCCAGGTCCGCCACCTCGGCCCGCTGCCGCGCCACCGCCCGCCGGTACCCGGCGCGCAGGTCCTCGATCCGCTCGATCCGGCGGCCGCCCTCGCCCTCCATCCCCTCGACCCGGACCCGGCCGGCGAACGGCAGGGCGTCCTCGGCCGGATCCCGCAGGCCGACCAGATGCCCGGTCGCCCCCCCGGCCCGCAGGCGGCCCAGCAGATCGGCCAGCCTCCCGGGCGGATCGAGGAAATCGCCCAGCAGGACCACCCGCGCGTGGCGCGGCGGCGACGGCCAGCGGTCGGCCGGGACGGTGTCGAGATCGAGCGCCACCGCCTCCAGCACGTGGCGCGCCCCGCCCATGCGCGGCGGCCCGCCGGGAAGGCCCACCCGCTCGCCGCCGCGCGCCGCCAGGACCGCCAGGGCCAGCAGCAGCACCTCCGCCCGCTCGCGCTTGGCGGGCAGGTCGCGGCGCGACCGGTAGGCCATCGACGGCGAGGCGTCGCGCCACAGCAGGAGGGTCTGCGCGGCCTGCCATTCGGTTTCGCGCAGATAGAGATCGTCGGAGCGTGCCGAACGCCGCCAGTCGATGCGCGCCGCCGGTTCGGTCGGCCGGTAGGGGCGGTACTCCCAGAAGGTGTCGCCGGGGCCGCCGCGCCGCCGGCCGTGCGGACCGACGTGCACGGTTTCGGCGATCCGCCAGGCCGCCACCAGCAGCGGCGGCAGGGCGTCGCCGAGGCGGACCGCCGCGCGACGGCTCATCGCAAACGGTCGCCGAGGGCGTCGATGACCGCGTCCAGCGACACCCCCTCGGCCCGCGCCGCGAAGTTGAGCGCCATGCGATGGCGCAGCACCGGCCCGGCCAGCGCCAGGACGTCGTCGACCGACGGCGCCGGGCGGCCGTCCAGCAACGCGCGGGCGCGCGTCCCCAGCATCAGCGCCTGCCCGGCGCGCGGCCCCGGGCCCCAGGCCAGGTGGGCGTCGACCGGCGGCGGCGCGTCGGGATCGCCCGGCCGCCCGGCGCGGATCAGGTCGAGGATCGCCGCCACCACCGTTTCGCCCACCGGCATGGCGCGCACCAGGGCCTGCGCGGCCAGCAATTCCTCGGGCGTCATCACCGGACGCGCCGCCGGCGCGTCGGCGCGGGTGGTGTCGATCAGCACCCGGCGCTCCGCCGCGGCGTCCGGGTGGCCGATGTCGATCCGCATCAGGAACCGGTCGAGCTGCGCCTCGGGCAGCGGATAGGTCCCTTCCAGATCCAGCGTGTTCTGGGTCGCCAGCACGTGGAACGGCCGCGGCAGCGGATGGGCGTGGCCGGCCACCGTCACCCGCCCTTCCTGCATCGCCTGCAGCAGGGCCGACTGGGTGCGCGGGCTGGCCCGGTTGATCTCGTCGGCCATCAGGAGCTGGCAGAACACCGGCCCCGGCAGGAACCGGAACGCCCGCCGCCCCGGCACCGGCTCCTCCAGCACCTCGGAGCCCAGGATGTCGTCCGGCATCAGGTCGGGGGTGCACTGGACCCGCCGTTCGTCGAGCCCGAACACCGTGCCCAGGGTCTCGACCAGCCGTGTCTTGCCGAGGCCGGGCACCCCGACCAGCAGGCCATGGCCGCCGGCCAGCAGGGTGACCAGGGCCGCCTCGACCGCCGAGTCCTGCCCGAAAACGACCTCGCCGACCGCCGCGCGGACCGCCGCCAGCCGCTCGCCCAGCCGGTCGGGATCGGCCGAGCCAACCGCTTCCTTGGCGACCGCCGGATGCATACCCATATCTTCCATCGCAGAAACCGATCGGTTGACAAGGGCCGCGCCCCGAGGGACGCGGCCGGGAAACGCCCGTAGATGCTCAGCTCGTCGCCAAGGCCCGCCATGCAAACTCCGACTCCCGAACGGTCCCGCCAGATGTGCGGCGACCTCGACATCCGCATTGCCCGCGACGGCACCTGGTATTATCGCGGTTCGCCCATCGGGCGCAAAGAGATGGTTTCCCTTTTCGCCTCGGTGCTCGAACGGGACGACGACGGCGGCTACTGGCTCGTCACCCCGGTCGAGCGGGGCCGCATCGAAGTGGAGGACGTGCCGTTCGTCGCCGTCGAACTGTTCGTCTGCCATGACGCGGCCATGCAGGTGATCAGTCTGCGGACCAATATTGACGAGATCGTGACCATCGACAAAGATCACCCCTTGCGGGTGGCCGAGACGCCCGACAGCGGGGAAACGATTCCCTACGTGCTCGTCCGGCCGGGGCTGGAGGCGCGGATCGCACGCGCCGTCTACTACGAGCTGGTGGCGCTCGGCAACGAGGAGCGAATCGGCGCCGAAAACCTTTACGGGGTGTGGAGCATGGGAACGTTCTTTCCCCTTGGAAAAACGTACGACGCGGCGTGAACCGTGACACCATCATCGCCAGGTTCGCCGCCCGCCCGGCGGCGGTGCGATGCGGCGGCGGCGCCCCGCGACGCGGCGACCACGACCTCAATCCCGACCTGACCCCGGCGCCGGTCCCGCGGCCGGCGGCGGTGCTGGTGCCGCTGGTCGACCGCGACCGGATGACCCTGCTGCTGACCCGGCGGACCGACCACCTGGAGCACCATCCGGGGCAGATCTCGTTCCCGGGCGGACGCCTCGAGCCGGAGGACGGGCCGCCCGGCCCCGAAGCGGCCCGCCGCGCCGCGCTGCGCGAGGCGGAGGAGGAGATCGGCCTCGACCCGGCCTGCGTGACGATCATCGGGTGCCTGCCACGCTATGCGACGCGGACCGGGTTCGATGTCCTGCCGGTGGTCGGCATCGTGCAGCCGCCGGTCCGCCTGTGCCTCGATCCGTTCGAGGTGGCCGAGGCGTTCGAGGTGCCGCTGGCGTTCGTGCTCGATTCGGCCAACCACCGGCGGTGCAGCCGGACCCTCGACGGCCGCGAGCGGCATTTCCACGCCATGCCTTATGGCGAACGCTTCATCTGGGGCGCCACGGCGGGTATGCTGGTTTCGCTGCACGAGTTTCTGCGCTGATGACCCGAGTCCTTCTGCAAACCCTGTTGCCGCTGCTGGCGCCGCTCGGCATCTACGTATTGTGGGTGCTGATCTCCCGGCGCGCCCGCGACGACGGCACGCTGGTCGCCATCGCGCGCGGCCCCTGGTTCTGGCTGGCGGTGGCCGGGTTCGTGCTCATGCTGGCCACCCTCGGCACCGTGGCGGCGCTCGACAGCGTATCCCCGGAGGGTGTCTACGAGGCGCCGCGGTGGGAGGACGGCAAGGTGGTTCCCGGCCGCATCGTGCCGCCCGGGGAGGACTGATGACCGCCGCGGCGGAGCCCCGCGACCGCCTGCGGGCGTTGCCGGCGCCCAACCCGGACCCGGTCGGCGCCCTGCCGCCGCAGCCCTGGATGCGGGCCCCGGAAACCCTGGCCGTGTTCGACGCCCTGCGGGCGGCCGGCGGCGAGGCGCGGTTCGTCGGCGGCTGCGTGCGCGACGCCCTGCTGCACCGGCCGGTGAGGGACATCGACATCGCCTGCCACCTGACCCCGGAGCGGGTGACGGCGGCCCTGGAGGCGGCCGGGGTGCACGCCATCCCGACCGGGATCGTCCACGGCACCGTGACCGCGGTGGTCAACCGCGTCCATTTCGAGATCACCACCCTCCGCCGCGACCTGGAGACCGACGGCCGGCGGGCCCGGGTCGCCTTCACCGACGACTGGACGGCCGACGCGGCGCGCCGCGACTTCACCATCAACGCCCTGTTCTGCGGCCTGGACGGCGCGATCCACGATCCGTTCGGCGGCCTGGAGGACCTCTACGCCGGGCGGGTGCGGTTCGTCGGCGACGCGCGGACCCGCTGCGAGGAGGACCTGCTGCGGGTGCTGCGCTTTTTCCGCTTCCTCGCCCACTACGGCCGGCCGCCGATCGATCCCGACGCCGTCGCCGCCTGCCGCGCCCTGGCGCCGCGCCTGACCGAACTGTCCGGGGAACGGATCCGTCACGAGCTGTTCCTGGTCCTTTTGGCGCCCGACCCGGCGACGGCGGTGCTGCTGATGCGCGACACCGGGCCGCTGGCCGCGATCCTGCCGGAGGCGGGACCGGTCGGACGGCTGCGCCTGCTGTCGTGGCTGGAGACCACGGCCCTCGGGATCGACGGGGTGGACCCCGATTCGGTGCGCCGCCTGGCCGCCCTGCTGGACGCCGACCGGGCCGGGGCGCTGGCGGTGGCCGACCGGCTGCGGCTGTCCAACCGTCAGCGCGGCCGGCTGGCCGCCCTGGCCGAGATCCCGGGCGACCTGCATCCGGACCTCCCGCCGCGCGACCTGCGCCGCCGGCTGTACCGCTGGGGCGGCGAGACCGCCCGCGACCGGCTGCTGCTGGCCTGGGCCGGGGCGATGGCCGAGGCGCCGCGGGCCGGACCGGGAGTCAACGCCCGCTGGACGGCGCTGCTGGAGGCCGCCCTGGCCTGGACCCCGACCGACTTTCCGCTGCGCGGCCGCGACGCGCTCGACCTGGGGGTGCCGCGCGGCCCCAGGGTCGGCGAACTGCTGCGCGCCGTCGCCGACTGGTGGGAGGCCGAGGACTTCCGGCCCGATCGCACGGCCTGCCTCGACCGACTGCGCGGCTTGGCGCGGGACGCGGCCGGCGATGTTCGGTCGACGACCTGACGGGGGATCCTCTCCGGCGTTTTCCCTAGGGCCTGTAGACAATCATGCTGGGGCCT
>JANQGL010000376.1 GCA_028277325.1 Magnetospira sp. | reverse complement strand
GCGGGAGAAGGACCGCTTGAAGGCGTGGACCAGGTCTCGGCCGAGGTTTCTGTCGGCCTCCACCGTGCCGTTGTCGTCGTCCATGGACCATTGGTTCCAGTTGCGAATGACGGCGAATTCTAGGCCGTTCCCGCCATCCGGCAAAACCCCAGGTCGCGGCGGGCGTGCCGGAGACAGCCATTGCGGGAATGCTCTGGCACGGAAGCCCGATCCCGGCTCTGCGCCGGACTGTGGGCGGCAGAGCGGTTGGCCGCCCTGCGGCGTCGATCCGCCGGAGGGGCCGGCGCCAGACCGTGCCGGGGGCGGCCGGTCAAATGCATGGACCTGGTGCACCCGGACCGATACCATTCGGCCACTAATGTTTCGATTACTCAGAATTCGCCGCCGGCGCGGACACCGATAGGAGACAGCGGGATGCGACGACGCAAGCTCCCAGCCCTCTGCCTGCTGCTGGCGGTCGCCGGCTGGCCGACCCCGCGGGCCCAGGCGGCGGAGATCATCCTCTACGACCTGTTCGACTTCCAGGGGCCGTCCGTCACCCTGAACCAGAGCGCCCCCGACCTCGACCTCTACGGCTTCGACAACGATCTGGAATCGTTCCGCGTCGTCTCCGGGACCTGGAGCATCCACCGCGACGACAATTTCCAGAACGACAACGGCCCGCCGTTGGTCCTCGGGCCCGGGCACTACCCCAACATCGAGGCCCTGGGTTTTCCGCAAGACCGCGCCTCGTCGGTGCAGTTGGTGGAGGACACCCAGCCTCCGGCCGCGGCATGCCAGCCGCCCTATCAGACCGTGGGGCGGGACGGTCGGTGCGTCTTCACCTGCGGCGAGGGCACCGTGGGCGACCCGGCCACCGGGCAATGCGTCTGCGCCAACCGCGGCCTGGTGGAGACCGGCGTGGACGCCCAAGGCCGGCGGGTCTGCGGACCACGGCAGGTGGAGGTGCCCGAGCCCAGCCCGCCCATCGACCTCGCGCCGCCCGGGCCGCTGGAAGCGTACTGGGTGGACATGACCGACCTGCAGATCAACGACGGCGCCTATCGGACCACCGACCGCGATGTGCGGCTGAGCGGCAATTTCACGGTCTCGCCCAGTTTCGAGCGGGTGGCCCTGGAGTATCGGGCCGTCGAGGGGCCGCTGGTCTATGACGACGCCGCCAAGCTGCAATTGTTGAGCGCGGCCCAGTGGAACCCCTTCATCAGCACCGACATCGACTACCGGACGCGCCGGATGTCGGCGCCGTTCCGCCTCAGCGGCACCGCCGGCGACACCGTCGTCTATTTCCAGATCCGCGGGTTCGACATCAGCCGGCCCGCCCCGTACCCGGCCATTCTGTCGCCGCCCTATCTGGACACCATCGTCTATCAGCCCGCCGCCACCACGAATGTGGTCCACCAGGTCGCCGCGGCCGATGCCTTCGGCGTCGCCAAGGCGGCCGGCTTCACCTTCGACATCCAGGTGCTGAGCGGGGAGACGACGCTGTGCGCCCTGCAGAGCGTCGGCACGCGCCTGGTCTTCAGCGTTCGTTTCGGGCTGCCGCGGGGTCCCGGCCAGTTGGTCCTGCCGGGACGCTGCGTGTTCAACCTGTTCGGCGGGCGCGACCTGACGCCGGGCTGGTCCTTCGG
>JANQGL010000350.1 GCA_028277325.1 Magnetospira sp. | reverse complement strand
CAGCGATCCAAACGAAAGATTCGGGCGAAGGTCGACATTCGTTTGGTGAATCGCTGCACAAACAAATGCTTGACTGGGGCGCCGGGCCGACAAAAGGTGTACCTTTTGTCGGAGTCGGTGCCCTAGTGTGGTGGATTCGAAGTTCGCGACAGTATTCGGGACCGACTCCATGGCGAACTTCGACTCCGAAACCACACCAGACTCAAGAGGTTACCTGGTGTCCTTTCGAATCCGAAGTTCGAAAACGCCTGCCAAATAATGCTCCGAACTTCGGATTCGGGACACTAGTTCGACGGCATCGCCGCCGGGGCGCCCTCGCCGCCCAGGTAGTCCTCGATCAGGTCGTCCGGGAACGGCCGCCGGGTCCCCAGATCGTCGAGGGCCTTGGCCAGCCAGCGCCCGGCCGCCGCCGCCCCGGCCGCCTTCAGTTCGCGCAGGAAGCCGAGGTCGGTGTTGAACGAGCTGCTGTAGTTGAGGTCGGCGAAGAAGTCCTCGTCCTTGATCACATGCAGGTTGATGCGCCGCATGGCCGGATCGGCGATCACCCCGCGGTCGATCAGGTCGGTGATCAGGCGGATGGCGCGGATCTCGCGCACCAGGCAGGCGTTCAGGGTGATCTCGGTGAACCGCTGCTGGATCGCCTGGGCGGTCCTCGGCAGGCCCGGGCGCCGGCTCTTGGTGAGCTGCACCACCACGATGTCGATCGCCGCGCAGTCGTAGATCAGCGGGAAGATCGCCGGATTGGCGATGTAGCCGCCGTCCCAGTAATGCGCGCCGTCGATCTCCACCGCGTGGAACAGGCTCGGCAGGCAGGCCGAGGCCATCAGGTGGTCGACCGTGATCTCCGGGTTGCGGAACACCCGCAGGCGGCCGCTCTCCACGTGGGTGGCGGCCAGGAACAGCTTCCAGCGGTCATCGGCGCGCAACGCCCGGTAGTCGAAGAAGTCGTCCAGGAACGACCGGAACGGATTGATGTTGAAGGGGTTGATCTCGTAGGGCGACAGCTCGGGCCGCAACTGCCAGGCCAGGTCGTAGAGCATCGCGGCGGGCGACGACGACAGATTGTGGTCGCCCCACCATTCGCCGAGCGAGGTCGTCATCAGCGGCGCGAAGGGCCGCGACAGGTTGTGCACCTCGGACCAGAACGCCTCCAGGCAGCGGCGCGCCCCGTCGGCGCCGCCCTGGATCATCCCCTGGACCGCGGCGGCCGCGTTCATGGCCCCCGAGCTGGTGCCGGAATACCCTTCGATGGCGAGCCGCCGATCGGCCAGCAGGGTGTCCAGCACGCCCCAGGTGAAAGCGCCGTGGGCTCCCCCTCCCTGCAGCGCGAGCGCGATGGTCTTGACGGTCATGGCGATGCGAATCCGATATCTGCGGCCGGCGGAAAAACGCAAACGCACCATCATGCCGCAATGCGACGGCGCGGTCGACTCCCCGCATATGCGAAGGTTGTCATGCGAGGTTCATCTGTTGTTGGCGATCCCGAAACCTGCTAACCTCCGGACCAGTCTTCCCGCCCCCCGTCCCGTGCGGGATCGCAATCTCTCCTAATGGCTTAAACATATCGCGGTGACCGAGCAGACCCCCCCTCAGGAGCCTTTCGACATCGCGCCGGTGACCATCGAGGAGGAGATGCGCCGCTCCTACCTCGATTACGCCATGAGCGTGATCGTGTCCCGCGCCCTGCCCGACGTGCGCGACGGGCTGAAGCCCGTGCACCGGCGCATCCTGTTCTCCATGAAGGAAAACGGCTACGACCACACCAAGCCGTACCGCAAGTCGGCCCGCATCGTCGGCGACGTGATGGGGAAGTATCACCCGCACGGCGACCAGGCGATCTACGACGCCATGGTCCGCATGGCCCAGGACTTCTCCATGCGCCTGCCGCTGATCGACGGGCAGGGCAACTTCGGCTCCATGGACGGCGACCCGCCGGCCGCCATGCGGTATACCGAGGCGCGCCTGGCCAAGGCGGCCCACGCGCTGCTGGAGGACATCGACAACGATACCGTCGATTTCGTCGCCAACTACGACGAGACCACCCGCGAACCCTCGGTGCTGCCGGCCCAGTTCCCCAACCTGCTGGTCAACGGCGCCGGCGGCATCGCGGTCGGCATGGCGACCAACATCCCGCCGCACAACCTGGGCGAGGTGATCGACGCCTGCTGCGCGGTGATCGACAATCCGGACATCGGAATCGACGAGCTGATGCAGGCCCACCTGCCGGGGCCGGACTTCCCGACCGGCGGCATCGTGCTGGGCCGCGGCGGCATCCGCAACGCCTACCACGGCGGGCGCGGCTCGGTGATCATGCGCGGCCGCACCCGGACCGAGGAGGTGCGCAAGGACCGCGAGGCGATCATCGTCTCCGAGGTGCCCTATCAGGTCAACAAGGCGCGGATGATCGAGATCATCGCCGAGTGCGTGCGCGACAAGAAGATCGAGGGCATCGCCGACCTGCGCGACGAGTCCGACCGCGACGGGGTGCGGGTGGTGATCGAGATCAAGCGCGACGCCCAGGCCGACGTGGTGCTCAACCAGCTCTACAAGTTCACCCCGCTGCAGACCAGTTTCGGGGTCAACATGCTGGCCCTGAACGGCGGCAGGCCGGAGCTGCTGAACCTGCGCCAGGTGCTCGACGCCTTCGTGGCGTTCCGCGAGGAGGTGATCCGCCGGCGCACCATCCACGAACTGGCCAAGGCGCGCGAGAAGGCGCACGTCCTGGCCGGTCTGGCGGTGGCGGTGGCCAACATCGACGAGATCATCGCCCTGATCCGCCGCGCCCCCGATCCGCAGACGGCGCGCGCCCAGCTGGTGGCGCGCGACTGGCCGGCCGAGGCCGTGGCCCCGCTGATCGCCCTGATCGACGAGCCGGACCGCCGGGTGGTCGACGGCCGCTACCGGCTGTCCGAGGCGCAGGCGCGGGCCATCCTCGATCTGCGCCTGCACCGCCTGACCGCGCTCGAGCGCGACAGGATCGGCGACGACCTGAAGAGAATCGGCGCCGAGATCGCCGAGTACCTGGCCATCCTCGGGTCCCGGGAGCGCCTTTACGAGGTGCTGCGCGGCGAGCTGGTGGCGATGAAGGCGCAGTTCGCCGACCCGCGCCGCACCACCCTGGAGGAAGGGGAGTTGGACCAGGACATCGAGGACCTGATCCAGCGCGAGGAGATGGTGGTGACGGTCTCCAACGCCGGCTACATCAAGCGGGTGCCGCTGTCCGCCTATCGGGCCCAGAAACGCGGCGGCAAGGGCCGCGCCGGCATGAGCACCCGCGACGAGGACTTCGTCAGCCAGGTCTACGTGGTCAACACCCACACGCCGATGCTGTTCTTCTCGTCGCAGGGCATGGTCTACAAGCTGAAGGTCTACCGGCTGCCCCTGGGCACCCCGCAGTCGCGCGGCAAGGCGCTGGTCAACCTGCTGCCGCTCAGCCCCGGGGAGATCATCACCACCACCCTGGCGATGCCGGAGGACGAGGATACCTGGGGCGAGCTGTTCGTGATGTTCGCCACCCAGTCCGGCCACGTGCGCCGCAACCGGCTGTCCGACTTCGTGAACATCATGGCCAACGGCAAGATTGCCATGAAGTTGGACGAGGGCGATCATCTGGTGCGGGTCCGCACCTGCGCGGCCGGCCAGAACATCCTGCTGACCACCGCGCACGGCAAGTGCATCCGGTTCCCGGTCGAGGACGTCCGGGTCTTCGTGGGGCGCGATTCCAAGGGCGTGCGCGGCATCAGGCTGGCCGAGGACGACTTCGTGATCGGCATGTCGGTGCTGGAGGCGAGCGACGCCGACGTGGAAACCCGCGACGCCTACCTGTCCGCCGTCTCCGCCCGGCGGCGGCTGTCCGGCGGCGCCGACTACGCGGACCGCCCGGACGACCTGGCGCGCGACCGCCAGAACGCGGCGCGGCTCGACGCCCCGGCCTTCGAGGCGCTGGCCGAACGCGAGGAGTTCGTGCTCGCGGTGTCCGACGACGGGTTCGGCAAGCGTTCGTC